>QIAR01000402.1 GCA_003225595.1 Acidobacteriota bacterium
ACGTAAATTTATCATTTATCGAGACTTAGTCCGGAATGGCCGGAGGCTTCGCGGACATCAGGGCGGTAAACCGTGGATCTTTCCGCAACTCCGAGAATTCGGCGTCTTTATAAACGTCGCCGATGTTCTTGTACCCTTCCTCCAGAGCCTTCCGCAAATATTCCAGCGAACGGTCCGGAATCCCCATCTTGGCATAAAGCTTGGCCACGACGTAGTCGTAGTGTGCCCGATCTTCCGGCTTAGACATTTGCGCCGCTATGCCAGTGTGGGACGTGCGCTCAAAGACGTCGGGGTCCAGTTGAAGTGCTTCGTGATAAGCTGCGACCGCCTTCTCAAACTCCTTCTTGGAAAAATATGCTGCCCCCAGATTGCTGTAGTAAGAGGCTGCGTCCTTGTGCAGGTCTATCGCCCGCCCGTACTCTTTGATCGACTTCCCGTATTTTTTCTCGATGTAATAGACCACGCCCAGATTGTTGTAGGCGTCCGCATACTCTCGGTCGGCCTTGATGGCGTGCTCGAAATCTTTCTTGGCTTGCTTGTAGCGCTGGATCAACAGTTCCGTGATTCCCATCTTATTGAGAATTGGGGAATTATTTGGCTTCTTGGCAAGAGCAGCACTGTAGTAATCCAGCGCATCAAGGTAATTCTTCTCGGCCCTCAATGCGTCGCCTCGTTTCTCGAGGTCTTCGGGATTGGCCTGCTCCGAAGGCGGCTCGGCCCGGTGCAGGGGAGGGGGGCCGACCTGGATCTGTTCCGGTGGCCCGCTTTGAGCGACCAGCTTTTGAATACTGAAGAAGCTTAGTAATACGAAGGCGATCCAATAAGAGACGAAGAACTTACCTGGACGCATGACTGTACCTCCCACGCACAGCCCGGCGAAAATCCCGCTCCGCAAGATTTGCGAGCTCGGCCCATGAACAGGCAGTGCGCTATAGCTAGCGTGGGTTGTTTTCGCCGCTGTTCGGTGGTTTGGGCGGCGGTGGTGACGTTTTGTCGTCCTTAAAGATACCCACAAATTTGCCAAAGAAGCCCTTTTTCTTTTTGGCGGGATCCTGAGTGGTTTGGGCCCCTGCCACTGCCTGCTGGCTCCCTGGTTGCGATGGCGGCAGGACTTTGTCCGAACCCGTGCCAAAAATACGGGAGAAGAAACCGACCACGCCGCCTCCCTGATCGCAGGTATCATGCGGCTCCGTGCCCGCGATGAACGCCGCCGTGTAGCTATCAGGACAGGAAGGTGTTGCTAACCGGTTAGTAACCTTATCCAATTGCACGTCGACCACGCCCGCCGGCTCTGAGAACGGCTTTACGTCGGAATACTGTGGCAGAGTGATCGCTTTCTTCATGAACTCTGCCCAGATGGGAGCTGCGGTTTGGGCTCCGCTGAGCCGCAGGTCGCTGTAATCGTCGTAACCGACCCACACGATGCACAGCAGATTGCTGGTGTATCCGGCAAACCAGCCATCATGTGAACTGCCTGTTTTGCCCGCTGCTGGAGCATTGAAGCCTCGAGTGCGCACCGGGTAGGCCGTACCGAAATTGAGCACGCCTTCCAACATGTTGGTCATCACAAACGCGATACGCGGATCCAGCACAGTGCGTTTTTCCGGGTTGAAGTCCATGACCACGTCGCCTTTGGAGTCGCGCACCGAATCGATCAGGATCGGGGGTACCCGAACTCCGCCATTAGCGAATACGGTGTAGGCGCCCGCCAAGTCCAGCGGCGTGGCGTCGTAAGCGCCGAGTGCCATTGCCGGAGTAGGTTTTACCGAGGTAATGCCGGCTGCCTTGGCTATTTCCGCAACCTTGTCGTATCCCACTTCCTCAGCAAGCTTGACGGTCGCGTTGTTCAGCGAGAGCGCGAGGGCATACCGCAAGGTTACGTCGCCGTGGTACTCCTCTTTGTAGTTGCGTGGTTCGTAAATCTGGTCGCCGTAAGAAAATGTCGAGGGTTGATCGGGAACCGTGGAGGCAGGCGTGAGAACAGTGCTGGTGCCGTCCAAAGCGGTATTTAAAGCTGCCGCATAAACGAATGGCTTGAAGATCGATCCCGTCGGACGTTTCGCCGCAGCGTGGTTCAACTGGCTAAAGCCATAGTTGCGTCCGCCGACCAGCGCAAGAACTTGACCAGTGTGCGGATCCATAGCTATGAGCGCCACTTGGGCATCTGGTCCGGGCTTGACCTTGGTCTCGTATTTTCCTTTGCCTACTTTCACCCGCTTGGTGCGCATCTTGGTGACTTGCTCGTCCACCAGCTTCATGCCGGTCTCTACTGCTTGGGCAGCGACCTTCTGCAGATCGGGATCAAGTGTCGTGTAGATGCGGTATGACTGCTCATTTGCTTCTCGCTCATTGAGTTTGCTGTTCAGGGTGTCGCGCACCAAATCGACGAAGTAAGGTGCATCGCTAGCTTCGACGTTTGGCGGAGCCAGTTTTAGTGGCGTAGCTTTGGCCTTTTCCGCCTGATCTTTGGTGATGGCGTGGGTCTCTAGCATCGCGTCCAGCACAGTATTGCGCCGTTCGAGCGCGCGTTCCGGATGCCGGTAGGGTGAGAGATAACTTGGCGCCTGGATGAGTCCCGCTAGAAGCGCCGCTTCCGGCAAAGTAATATCCTTCAGATCTTTATTGAAGTACGCTCGCGCTGCTTCGGCAAAGCCGCCAATCGTGAACGATCCGCGTTGGCCCAGGTCTACACGATTGGCATAAAACTCAAAGATTTGCTGCTTCGTGAACTTCTGTTCCAGTTCGATGGCAATCAGCATCTCCACCAGCTTGCGTTTCAGCGTCTTCTCTGGCGTGAGGAAGAAAGCTCGTGAGAGCTGCATGGTAATGGTCGACCCGCCTTGCTCATGCCGCTGGTGAGTGAAATCGACCCATGCCGCTTCGGCCAGGCGCACGTAGTTCACGCCGCTGTGCTGGAAGAAGCGCCGGTCTTCGATGGCCAGGACGGCATCGACCATAACTTTGGGGATGTCCTGGTACGTGACGATTTGGCGCTTCGACCGTTGTTCGGCATCGAACAGTGCTGTGACCAGCTGCGGTTCCAGTTCGTAGGCGGCGAGATCGCCCCCCGGTTTGCTCGTGATGCTGTCCACCTTGCCACCATGAATCGTGATGGTGGCCGGTTCGGGGCTGTGATAGGACTGTGGCCCGGGGTCGATTTCTATGGCGTGACCTACCAGTCGATAGCTACCCAACGGCGATTGTCCGTCCTTCTCCGAATAACCTGCTCGCCGGAGCTCAGCAGCAATATCGCGCGCATCGATTCTTTCGGTAACCCGCACAGTTTTCGGGATGGCATAAATTTTGGCGGAGTTGCTGAACACCGCTCCGCGGAATCGCCTATCGATGATGTGGTCGTACGTAACGTAGTAATAGGAGAAGAAGCCGACCACCAAGGCTGAGAAAATGACAAAGACCCCTAGCGCCGCACGCACGATTGGATCGCGGGGCAGCAAGCTCTTGCCGCTTTTCCCCCGGCTCTTAATTTTCGGTATCTTCAGTTTGATGGCCACGATTTGATGGGCGGAGTCCATCGCTCGGCAGACGTAACCAGTTGCCTCTCTACCTCGACGATGGGCGCGAATCTAAATTTCCAGAGCTGAGGTCACGCAGCGACGTCATTAGTTTGGATGCGTTTGGTATCCCGTTTCAGCATTAATGACTGGAGAGCAGCAACCCCACTCGCCCTATTCTAATTCAATAGGAGTACGGCGCGGTGCTTCTGGGTTGCTACCACACTCCCCTGTTCTTCGACGAAGGATGGAAGTGCAGGTCCAGAGGGTATCCAGGCATGTCCACATGCACGGTGTAGTCCACGTCAATCGAAAGTGTGCCCGTGCCTTGCATCCCGGTGCGCTGCACTTTGACCTGCTCCTCGGTGAGCGAGATCTCAAAGTCCTTTGCTTGCTTCAAGACCGCTTTGCGGACATCGTCGTCTGTTTTCGTGCTGTACGTGTCGTGCAGCGCTTCGCTCTTAATCATGTCTTCGAACTGGTAGTTGGAGAAGTAAGGGGGAACCAGCAACCATAACCCATAAATCACTGCTGTAACGACTGCAAGCCCGAGGACAAGCTTAAGTGTACCCATGATACGCTCCACCTTCGACCGCACGACCGAAGGCGGAAGCTTCAGCGCG
>QIAR01000403.1 GCA_003225595.1 Acidobacteriota bacterium
TTTGCTCGCGAAGTCATTCCACATATGCAACGCAAAAGCTGGGGGCGGATCATCACCATCACTTCGATTACCACCAAGCAGCCCGTAGCCGACCTTGTCCTCTCAAATGCCGTTCGGGCCGCAGTGGTTGGGCTGGTCAAAAGCTTGGCGAATGAATTTGGAAAGGACGGCATCCTCGTCAACAATGTAGGGCCTGGTTATACGGCGACAGATCGCTTGAAAGACTTGGCTAAATCCCGTTCCGTGGCGATGGGCAAAAGCGAAGACGAAATTTTCCAAGGCTGGGCCGTGGAGGCGCCATTGAAGCGCCTGGGCGAACCCCGCGAAGTGGCCGATGCCATCGTCTGGCTGGCTTCGGAGCGAGCGTCCTACATCACGGGTCAGACCATCCTCGTGGACGGCGGTTTATATAAAGGGCTATAACTTTTGAAGCAGACACATCATGAACATGAGACCTACGCCGCGCTCGATCCAGTTGTAGCTGCGGAAGGCTTCTTAGAGTCTCTAACAAAACCGGAAAAGGGTTGCCGATTCTTCCATTGTTATCGCACAGGCATGATGCGTGTGGCCGCAAAAGCGCGGTCTGGCGTGGCATTCGGGTTGTACGTTTTCCTTGACACCAGCCGGTTTGGGTATAGACTTACCCTCCTCAGCCGTACCCTCCTACCTTTTCCCGCAGTGGTTCGACTGAACCGACCCTCGGCTCCAGCCCACACTAGAGGAGGCCAACGTGAAATCCACAACAAAGCAAAGTTTAATGAAGCGAGTGAATAGTCAAAGCTCATTCACCACTACTTGTAAGCCTTCTGATACCGGCACTTTCTACCAACTGTTGCACAGGACTATTGGGCAGCACCTCTCAATGGTGTTGTTCCTCCTGCTCTCAATGGGAGTAGGATTAGGCACCGCAACGTCACAGGCTCAGACCCGCGCCTACGTGACGAATCAATTGGACAACACCGTCTCGGTCATCGACACCGCGACCAACACCGTGCTTGCGACCATTCCTGTTGGCGCAGTTCCTGTTGGGGTAGCCATCACCCCGGATGGAACCCGAGCCTACGTGACGAATGCCGGGGACAACACCGTCTTGGTCATCGACACCGTGACCAACACCGTGGTTGCGAGCATTGCTGTTGGGCTTGGGCAAACTCCTTTTGGGGTAGCCATCACGCCGGATGGAACCCGAGCCTACGTGACGAATTTCACGATTCTGGGGACCGTCTCGGTCATCGACACCGCGACCAACACCGTGGTTGCGAGCATTCCTATTGGCCCAAAACCTCAGGCGGTAGCCATCACCCCGGATGGAACCCGAGCCTACGTCCCCGGTCAAGGCTTTATAGTTTCACCCGGTACGCTCGTCTCGGTCATCGACACCGCGACCAATACCCTGGTTGCGACCATTCCTGTTGGCCTATTTCCTACGGGGGTAGCCATCACGCCGGACGGAACCCGAGCCTACGTGACGAATGCCTTGGACAACACCGTCTCGGTCATCGACACCGCGACCAACACCGTGGTTGCGAGCATTCCTATTGGCCCAAAACCTCAGGCGGTAGCCATCACCCCGGATGGAACCCGAGCCTACGTCCCCGGTCAAGGCTTTATAGTTTCACCCGGTACGCTCGTCTCGGTCATCGACACCGCGACCAATACCCTGGTTGCGACCATTCCTGTTGGCCTATTTCCTGAGGGGGTAGCCATCACGCCTGCGCCACAAGCTCCGAAGAGCAAAGAGGAGTGCAAGCATGGTGGGTATCTGAAGTTCGGTCCGCCTGCCGGACCTTTCAAGAATCAAGGGCAGTGCGTCAGCTACGTCGAGCATCATTAGCATGTAGGAAGGAAAGGAGTGCTCAAGGACGCGCATCCTAACACTTGGAGAGCACCATTTTACCGCAACAGGGCACGATTAGCCGAGTGAGGTTTTGTTAGAAGCACTTAGGATGAGGAAAGACAAACGACCGCGCATCCCGATGCTCGAGCGGGACCAGGTCTCGCCAGAGGTCGGTGCTCTCTATGACGCCCTGATCGAGCAGCGGGGCGTCGTACCTAATATGTTTAAGACCATCGCGCATACACCGGCGCTGGCATTGGGCTTTGCGGCGTTTCTGAAACCGCTCATGGGAGACGGCGCTCTGCCCGGCTCTTACAAAGAGTTGATAGCTACGCGCGTTGCCGTGCTACAGGATTGCGATTATTGAATCACCGCACACTCTGTTTCGGCGAAACAGAAGGGCGCCAGCGAGGAGCAGATCGAGGCTGTCAAAGGAAACTTCGAAAAAGGCCCATTCAGCGAGGCGGAAAAAATCGGTCTCCGATGTGCCGACAAGCTTCACCGGTCACCGCACGAGATCGACGATGAGTTCTACGCCCAGTTGAAGAGCTTCTATAATGATCAGCAGATTATTGAATTGACTGCGACTGCCGCTGCTTTCGATTTCTTTCCGCGTTTCGTGGATGCCTTGCGCATCCCGACCACACCCGTGCCCGAAGGATTGTTCGAAAAGAAGGACTGAATGCGACCCCTGGCTTCCCGGATGGCAGTGATGAGCGGAGAAGGAGCGCTCTCCGTCTTTGCCCATGCCAGGGAACTGGAGCAGCAAGGTCGCTCCATCATTCACCTCGAATTAGGCGAGCCCGATTTTCATCCTGCCGAGCCGGTAATTGATGCAGTTCAGAAAGCGCTGAAGGAAGGGAAGGACCGCTACTGTCCGGTGGCAGGCGTGGCCGCATTGCGAGAGGAGTTGGCAGACTATCTGCTCCGAACTCGCAATCTGAATATTTTGCCGGAGAGCGTTGTGATCGCTCCCGGTTGCAAGATCGCTCTCTTTTTGGCCTTGATGGCACTTGTCGAGCCAGGTGATGAGGTGCTTTTCCCCGAGCCGGGTTTCCCCGGATATTCCTCCATTACCCTCGGGCTCGGCGGGGTTCCTGTGCCGTTCGAGCTGGCGGAACGAAATCATTTTCAACCAGATCCCGACGAGATAGCTGCGAAGATCACACCGCGCACCAAGATCCTAATCACCAATTCGCCGGGCAACCCCACTGGTACCGTATACACAGGCGAAGTACAGCGTCGAATTGCCGAGCTCGCGGTTAAACATGATCTGTATGTGCTCTCAGATGAGATCTACGCCCGCATCATCTACGGCTCAAATTACGTATCGATGCTCAGCTATCCTGGCATGGAAGAGCGCACGCTGATTATCGACGGCTTCTCCAAGAGTTTTGCCATGACCGGGTGGCGTCTGGGATACACCATCGCTCCTACACACATTGTGCCCGCGCTGGTCATGCTGGCGATCAATAGCTACACCTGTGTCGCCGAATTCACGCAGTATGCTGCCATAGAAGCTTTGCGTGATCGGGTGCAAGCCACGCCGCGGATGGTGCGCGAGTTCGCGCGCCGCCGCGAACAGTTCGTGCGCGATCTGAATCGTGTTCGCGGATTTCGCTGCGCTTCACCAGAAGGCGCGTTCTACACGTGGGTTAACGTCAGCGATACAGGCACGAGCGCTGAGGAAATCTGCCGGATCATGCTGGAGGAAGCTGGAGTAGCGGCGATTCCGGGAGCAGCCTTTGGTCTCTCGGGCAAAGACTTCGTGCGTTTTTCATTCGCGTCTTCCACCGCTACCCTCCAGGAGGCGGTCGAGCGCATTCTGAGTGTTTCCAGCGCCTGGCAGGGAACACTGGCGAGAAGTTAGGGCCAGGTAACTCATAACCGAGAACTCCATCGACAGTAGCTTTCGGCTCTATCGCACTCGCCACCCGCCAGATCCCTCCTCCGCATCGACAGGAAGTGTTATACAGAGAAGCTATGAAGCGATCACTCAAAGAAGTCGCTGAACTCGTGCAGGCACGCCTGTTGGGTGACGGCGAAGTCGAGGTGACAGGAATTGCTAGTATGCACTCCGCCGTTACTGGCGACCTGGTTTTTGTGGAGGACGAGAAGAATCTGGCAAAAGCACTCCAATCAGGGGCGGCGGCCGTAATCGCTGGCGAATTTGCTGCGAAAAACCGGAGTCCCAAGCCGCTACTGATTTCCGACCAGCCGCGCCTTGCGTTTGCCCGGGCAGCCAAACTACTTGGCCCGCATGAGGCTGTTCAGGCGGGTGTCCATCAGACGGCGATTATCCATCCATCCGCGAAGATCGGGGAGAGCGTGACCATCGAAGAACGGGCGGTCGTCAGAGAAGGAGCGGAGATCGGAGATAACACGCGAATTGGCGCTGTCACCGTGATCGGCGCCCATGTTCGCATCGGCCGCGATTGCCGACTCTACCCCAACGTTACGCTCTACCCCGGCACACGTGTCGGTGACCGTGTTGTCATTCACGCCGGAGCCGTCCTC
>QIAR01000412.1 GCA_003225595.1 Acidobacteriota bacterium
ATGCTAATGATGTTTTCGCTTTCCTTGCTGGCGCAAGCAGCATCAACCCAAACCTGTGCCTCTACCGCTACTCCGCCAAGTCGCTACCAGCATGTTGTGGTCTTCTCGTTTGAAAACCGCACTTGGTCAGGGGTGGGTGGCATCGGCTTTGGCGCAACCGCCATGCCCTATATGCATTCCTTGGCCGCGTCTTGTTCCTACTTCAGTGACTGGACAGAAACCAACACCTCGCAGAACAGCCTTACCCAGTACATCGGTGAAACGAGCGGGGTCAACAACCCCGCGACTGTAAACGACTGTAACCCCTCGACCACCTGCCGGTCCACCGATAACAACATCTTCCGCCAAGTTCGGCTAGCGGGCGGCACGGCAAGAAGTTATGTAGAAGGGGCTACGACTGGCTGCTCGGCCTCCGGGAACGCCGCCAAGCATATACCGGCTCTGTACTACTACGGCACCTACACCGACAGTTCTGGCGTGACGCATAACGACCATGATTTTTGCTCGACTGAAGTCCGGCCCTACACCGAGTTTGATGTTAATAACCTTCCGACTTATGCGTTTATTACTCCTACGCTTTGCAATGACGGTCACGATTGTAATAACAGCACAGTAGACGCCTGGGCAAGCACCCATATTCAAGCGGTGCTGAACAGTGCAGATTACTTAGCCGGTAACACCGCAGTCCTAGTTTGGTACGATGAGGATCATCCGGTACCAAATGCCCAGATTGCCCCAACGGCCCATGCCGGTAACATCACGCAGACTGGAATTGGCAGCCACGCGGCGCTTTTGAAAACCATTGAGCTTATGCTGGGACTTCCGGTCATGCAGCAAGGGCAGCTAATTAACGCCGCTGATTTACGGGCCATAACCGGTTTGGCGAGCACTGGAGGGAGCGGCATAGCCGTCTTCGTTGCACCCACTTCAGCAACGGTTGGGTCAGGAGGCACCCAGCAGTTTACCGCTTCGGTCACCGGAACAAGCAATAGCAGCGTAACTTGGGCGGCCTCGAAAGGGACAGTCTCCAGCACGGGTCTCTACACCGCGCCTACGGTGAGCGTCAACACCAGCGCCACGGTCAAGGTCACCAGCGTCGCCGATTCGACTAAGTCCGCAACTGCCTCCATCACCATTACAGTGTCGCCTACCAGTGCGACCAACCCGAATTTCTCCCTCTCTGTAACACCGTTGTCTCAAACAGTTGTCCGCGGGTCAACAACCAAATACGCGATAAAAGTCACTCCCTCGAATGGATTCAGCGGATCAGTCGCGTTTGCTGTGACCGGATTAACGGGCGGTGCAAGCGCGAGCTTCAGCCCAGCATCGGTGACCGTCTCCGGGACCACCTTGGCCTCTTCGACAATGACCATAGCCACCGGCAAGGGAAGAACCGGAACCTTTCCTCTGACAATCAGCGCTTCTAGCGGGAGTATCACTCATACCACCACGGTTTCGCTGACGACAACAAGGTAGCGCAGCCTGCGCTTCGTACCGGGCCCCCTCAATCGTTAGCAAAATCCTGAGGATAGCGCCGATGTAAGTCTTTGGGTAGGAGTTCGACAAACTGGTTCCAATAGGTGCCTGTCGCCACGCTCTTCGTGCTTGATCAGTTCTTCCGTGCCCAGAAGTTTGCATCCCTTCATCATCGCAACTCTTTTGCGGTCTCGTTACTCGTCCCAGTGCGCCATACGAGGCCTTCACACCACGAGCTGCTGTGGAAAAGCACCTGCGGAAGAATAGACGATCGTTCCTTGTGTCTTGTGGATTTCGATTTGAGAAGGCAGGCTAGATGGGGTTCTGGTTTCAGCATAGGCATCGGGAGAGGCTGCAAGGAGGCGGTCGGGAGAGGCTGGCCGCCTTTTGACAAAAGCTTACTTCCCTCCTTGACATCCCCACATTCACAGGAGTACAGTTCGCCCACATCGCGTGGGACGTGCGCGTGTTCCTTCCCCCTCTCGTTGTTTCCCGCTCTGCGATGAGGCTCCTCGGCCCCTCACCCTGGTTTCTGGTACTGAACGCAAGCGGAAATAGAAACTGAAAGAAAGCGTCTCCCCCAAAGGCCTAGTTCTCGGGACGGACCAACCCAATCGGCCGGACAACCGGAAAGCCGTTTTCTGCAGGCAAGTCGAACACTAGGTAGGCGACTCACGAAGTTGAAGAGAAGAAAGATGTCCACAGTTCCCGAAAAATTCAAGTTTCGAATCGCGGCCCTACCATTCTGGTTTTCGCTTTTGGTCATTCTCATCCGCGGCGTAGGAGCAACCCTCAATCTTACTGCCGACTGCCAATTTAACATCGGGGATGCCGGGAGTGAAGTCACAAGTGAGCTGACGGTCCCAGATCCACCCCCACCTCACTTCCCAAGCATCGCCATCTCGCCGACCCCGATCGGCGGCGCACGTGTCACGTTCCCGCCGATAGTAAGTCAGAAGGAGTTTCCAATGCGTAAAGACGACTCAGATCGGCTTGAGAAATGGGCAGCGACATCGCTCGTGACACGCGTTTACGCTGCTGCTAACGCTAACATTGTGTGGGCCTGCTGCTGTCGCACAATCCGCGGCATTCCATGCGAATGGCGCCTTTGCGGATGAGTTTTTCTGCTCGGAGTCCGAGACGTCGATCGAGTGCACTGAGATGGAAGTCGACCGCGGTTCAACGGCCGGGCAAACAACCACGTTCCTGTTCTACCAGCACTTTATCGAGGACGTGAACACCGGAGCTTTCCAGAATACCTTCGGTTCCGGGACGATCCCCAACAGCGCATTTCAGGTACACGGTCAGACCGATTCGCTCAATGTCGACACAAGCACGGTTGCGGGATTCGTCAACCAGTTCTGTACTTTCGACCCGAACACGAATCTGTTCACCTGCAACTCGGCTCCGGGGGGAGTCGTGACTGGCGTCTGGAGTGTGATTACGCCTCTGGTTACGTTCCAGAACAGTGGGACGCTCAGATTCACTTTCCCGGGCGTAAGGTTCATCGCGACGGGCACCTCCGACTCCCAGGCGGCCCTCGCGAATGTGAATGTTCTCGGTACGGTGCTGACGAACGTTACTGCAAATGTCGGCACGAGGCACAATACGAGCATCAATGTCCAACACTGAACAACTCGGGGCAGCGCCGACCATGGGGAGGCGGACGCGAGAAGTTACACCGGACCGGGCAAGATACCCTCGTTACACGTTTCACAGGCCGCTGCCCAGCTTTTCGTCAGGGTAGAAACAGTACGTCGGCGCCAGACGAGCGGACACTGCGCTGCCCGGCTTAATTAAAATTTACAGTCGCAGAACCGCACCCCACCCCCTGAATCCATACGTTCTGAACTCCGGGGATGTCGGCAGCCAAATCCGAGTTAGAGACGATCATCTTGGCCGTGAAAGACTCGTCGTTGCCGTCACCCTGACGATAGAAGTCGGCCATCAGCACGATAGTGTCGGAGCTGGTGTTCGCGACTTTTTAACGGCTCAGTCCGCCGCTCCCGTGGGGAAGCCTGAAACGTTGGGGCTGTTAAAACCGAAGGCACCCTTTGCGGGGGAACCCGCCGTGCCAGTCAGCGTGAACACCAACAACGTGAGCATCAGCAGCCCGGCCGCTGTCCGTTGACTTCCCCCAACAGCACTCCTAACATGGCAAGGCGATGCTCGGCCAAACCATCTCGCATTACTGAATCGTTGAGAAGCTCGGTGGCGGCCGGATGGGTGTGGTCTTTAATGCCCAGGACACCAAACTTCATCGCTTTGTGGCGCTCAAGTTCC
>QIAR01000413.1 GCA_003225595.1 Acidobacteriota bacterium
CATTGACGATCCTCGCGGCAAGGACCGCAAGCGCCTAGTTACCTTCGTCGAAATCGACCGGTGCGCCACCGACGCGGTAGCCGTCGTCACCGGATGCCGCCTGGGCAAGCGCGCGTTGAAGTTCCGCGACTGGGGCAAAGTCGCTGCTACTTTCGTGGACTTGAGCACGAGCAAGGCGATTCGCGTGGCGGCAAAGGAATCGGCCAAAGCGCTTGCTCGCCAGATGCACCCAGAAATCGAAAACAAGAATCAGCAGCAGATGCTCGCCTACCGCGAAATGTCGGATGACGACCTATTCGCGATGCAGTGGGTGAAGGTTGAGCTTCCTCCCGAAGAGTTTCCGGGATACAAAGGCGACCGCGCGGTCTGTGAAATCTGCGGTGAGGGCATCAACTTCCGCCGCGAAGTCCGTCGCGAGGGTAAAGTACTGTGTCACGCCTGCGCCTGCACCGAAGACCGTTACTACGAACCACTATAGGCATGTGTACGGACGAGGCCCTGTCACGCCGTCGCTGCCTCGGGTGGCCCTTCTCCAGGCCGAGTGAAGCTCGGGATGTTCTGCCGCCAAAAAGAAATCGCCATCACCCTATAAGATGATGGCGATTACTTACGCAAGTAGATGAATGAGGATTAGTGAACTCCGCCATCCACGCCGGCATGCGCGTGAACTTCAGCGCCGGGGCGCCGCAGGGGCGGCAGCGTCGAGGTGCGCCGTACGGGCGCTGGTGATGGGTGGTATACGGTCCTGGTGTGAGGATAGCGTCGCCCATCGTGACATCCCTGTTTCTTTGCCTGTCCTGGCGGAACATCGCAGTTGCCCCAGCCAGTCTTGCGGCCTTTGTTCCAGCCAGGCGGTCGGCGATCGTCGCTGTCGCGATCGTGATCATCGCGGTCACGCCGCACATGATGACGGTGATCATCACGGTCACGGTCGTGGTCACGATCACGGTCATGGTCGCGCCACTCCTTTCGATGGTCACGGTCGTGGTCTTTGTCATGGCCGCGACCGTTCGCAAGCGCAGGAGTGGTCCCGAGCGCCAAGCCCAGCAGTATTACTAAAGTCATCCCAAAGTTTTTGCTCATAAGCCCTCGTTACTAGTACTCAAGCATTTTGAAGTCCTCGGGCGAGAACAACAAGTAACGAAAGTGCAATCAGAGGCTTGCGGCGGGAAGATGGCCAGAGGAAGGATTGAACCATTCCAAAAATCCCCGCCCGCAGGAAGAAAGTACCTATTCGCGGCTGGATGGGATGCGGGTGGCGTTTTCAGGTTGCTGGCAGCTGCGACCCTCGACCTTGCCTCTGAGACCCGTGGCCTAACTCGCTGTGGCCTGCTCGTAGGCGTGCGCGACGCGCAGAATTGTGGCTTCGTCGAAATGCCGGCCGAGAATCTGCAATCCGATGGGAAGCTTCTCGTGGGTTTCGCCGCAAGGAATCGAGATGCCCGGGATGCCTGCCAGGTCCGCGGTCACGGTGTAGATGTCGGCGAGGTACATTGCCAGCGGATCATTTACTTTCTCGCCTAGCTTGAAAGCCGCCGTGGGACTGGTCGGCGTGACGATCGCATCCACTTTTTTGAAAGCTTCGTCGAAATCGCGCGTCAAAAGGGTGCGGACTTTCTGCGCCTTCAGGTAGTAGGCATCGTAATAGCCCGCGCTCAGCGCGTAAGTGCCGAGCATGATGCGCCGTTTTACTTCCGCTCCGAATCCTTCATCGCGGCTGCGCCGGTACATATCCGAAAGCGCGCGGGCATTGCGGGCGCGATAGCCATAGCGTACGCCATCAAATCGCGCCAGGTTGGAGGAAGCTTCGGCAGTCGCAACGATGTAATACGTGGGGATTGCGTATTCGGTGTGCAGCAGGGAAACCGGAACAATCTCGCATCCCAGGCTGCGCAGCTTTTCAATCGCGGTTTCTACCGCGTTGCGGACCTCGCTGTCGAGACCTTCTCCAAAATACTCTTTTGCAACGCCGATCTTCAGCCCACGGATCGGCTTTTCTAGTTCAGCTACATAGTCCGGAACTGGTACGTCGGCGGAGGTCGAATCCATGGGATCGCGACCTGCAATGGTGCGCAACACGATTGCTGCATCTTTCACGGTTCTCGCAAGCGGACCGATGTGATCGAGCGAAGAAGCGAACGCGATCAGTCCGTAGCGCGAAACGCGGCCGTAGGTGGGCATTAGGCCTACCACTCCGCAAAACGATGCCGGCTGGCGAATGGAACCGCCAGTATCGGAGCCCAGGGCGACGACGGCCATGCCCGCCGCCACCGCTGCTGCTGATCCGCCTGAGGAACCGCCGGGCACGCGGCTCGTGTCGCGTGGATTGCGCACCGGATGAAACGCCGAGTTCTCGTTCGACGAGCCCATGGCGAACTCGTCGCAGTTGAGTTTCCCCAGCACGATTGCGCCTGCTGCTTCCATCCGAGCCACCGCGGTGCAGTCGTAAGGGGGAATATAGTTGCCCAAAATCTTCGAGCCCGCGGTCGAGCGCACGCCGCGAGTGACCATCACGTCCTTGATTCCTACCGGCACACCCCCGAGAGGAGGGAGATCAGCGCCCTGGGCAACAAGCCGGTCAATGCGACCAGCGGTTTCCATAGCGCGATTTTTGGAAAGAATTAGATACGCGCCAATCTGCGGGTCGTCCTTCTGGATCTTGTCGTAGAAAGCTTCAGCCAACGCCGTTGCGGTGGTCTTCCGTTCGGCGACGGCGGTGCGAGCGCTGTCGATAGTCAGCGAGTCAAGGTCCATGCTTTTGTCGATGATCGTTAGTCGTTGGCCACTAGTCGGGGCAGCACTATCGGAAACGAACTGACCATAGCCACCGGGGCGTCACCGCTCGATAACTTTCGGCACTTTGAAGAAGGTGCCATCTGATTCTGGTGCGTTCGCGAGTGCTTCTTCATGCGGCAGAGACTTGCGCAAGCCCTCTCGGATATCGTCGCGGCTGGCGTAAGCGAAACGCGCAGTACCCTGTTTGGATTCGTCTACACCGTAGCGATCCAAGGTCTGGGCCAGGGGCGCAACGTTCGAAGTGTCGAGCTGGTTCAGTCGATCGATGTAGTCGAGAATCGAGTTCAGGTCACGCACCATGCGTCCACGCTCTTCGTCTGTCAATTCCAAGTTCGCCAGATCGGCTACGTAAACAACGCTTTGTTCGGTGACTTTCATTTATCTCGGACCTTTGCTCCGGACGCTACAAACTCAATTCTCTTTACGCTCTCTCCCGAATACCGGTTGATGAGCGCCAGATATTGTGAGGCGAGAGCCCGCAATTCCTTGCACCAGCCCTCATCCGGAACTTGCACGCGGAGAATTCCTTGAGCAAAGTCGAGCGCACGGGTTCGCTGGGCGACGGTGCTTCCACACGCCAGCGGCCAGGCGAGCACTGGCCCTTCTCCTGCCGGAGCACGGCGCAGGCTGGCCGCCACAATTTTCTCCAGTGTGGCCGTCGCACGTTCCATCAATCACATTCCCACGCGAAATTTCGTTTCTGCTGGCTGAAGGAACTGATTCTAGCACTCCCGATTGAGAGTGTGGACAGGGGTTTCTGCCTAACCACACTCGGGAGGCCGAGAAGCCATTGTCTCTCTGCCTACCTGGTCTGCGGCGGGAAAAGCCGGCGCACGAAGTCCAGCGCTTCTTCTTTCGATTGCAGGCTGCCTTCGAGCTGAGCATCTTCAACGGCTGAGAGAATCTCTTTGAACCGTGGCCCAGGCGCGTACCCAAGAGCAATGAGATCGTCGCCATTGATGAGCGGCTTCGGACGCATGGTCTCGGGCGGAATCGAAGCCAGCTTTTCCCGCGCGTAGTTGTACGAAGTTAGGTCGCCATGGCTAGACTGGCAGTCCATGCGGTGCAGTTCGAGGTGCTCTTCGAAATGCGGCATGCGCAGAAACTTCTTGAGCGTGGATTCGTTCATGCGCTCGACGTCAGCGAAGCGCATGTGGTTGGCGACGAGGGCAAGGATCTCCTGCGTGTCATCATTGGAAAAGCGAAGTCTACGGCAGATTTCTTCTGCCATTTTGACCCCGATGTCGACGTGCCCGTCAAAACGAATGCGGTCGGGAGCGACGCGGAAGGTGGGCGGTTTGCCTACGTCGTGCAGCAGCGCGCCCCAGGCCAGCGTGCTCGGACAAGGCTGCGGC
>QIAR01000152.1 GCA_003225595.1 Acidobacteriota bacterium
GCCGTCGAAAAGTCATCTTGAAATGATAATCTTAATCTTCCGGTCAAGGTCAAGATGGGCAGCAGTATAGCCATTATGGGGAGGATTCCACTCACCCGGGCCGAAACCATAGATTCATTTCTACTTTAGCGAGGAGCAGGAGATGAAAGTTGGGATCCTAACCGGTGGAGGCGATTGTCCCGGACTCAACGCAGTCATTCGTGCCATTGTTCGCAAAGGGGTCTTTCATTACGAAGATGAATTTGTCGGCTTCCTCGAGGGCTGGCGCGGGTTACTGGAAGACAAAGCCATGCCCCTCGATCTCTCCAGCGTAGGTGGAATCCTGCCGCGGGGCGGCACAATCCTGCGCACTTCTCGCACCAATCCCGCCAAGCATCCCGGCGGCATAGATCAATGCATTGAGAGCTTAAAGAAGTACGGCGCGCAGGCGCTAATTGCGGTCGGAGGTGACGACACGCTCTCCGTTGCGCAGAGGCTCCATGAAAAGGGGATTCAAGTTGTCGGTGTCCCCAAGACCATAGACAATGACCTCGCGGGCACAGATTACACCTTCGGCTTTGATACCGCCGTGAACGTAGCCACCGGTGCAATCGACCGCGTGCACACTACCGCCGAGGCCCACAACCGGGTGATGGTCGTAGAAGTGATGGGGCGTGACTCGGGCTGGATTGCCATGTACAGCGGCATTGCTGGAGGCGCAGATGTCATCCTGATCCCGGAAGTCCCCTTCGACATCGATAAGGTCGCCGAGACTATTCGTCTGCGGCACGGTCGCGGGCGCTATTTCAGCATCGTGGTGGTGGCCGAGGGTGCGAAGTTCTCGACCGACGTGGATCCCGAGCACGGGGCACCAATCGTGCAAGATATGGGCCGGGATGAGTTCGGGCACGCACGGCTAGGCGGTATCGGGAACATCCTGGCCCGGGAGATCGAAAAACGCACCGGCTTCGAAACCCGCACCGTTGTGCTGGGCCACATCCAGCGGGGCGGCTCACCCAGCGCATTCGATCGCGTACTCGCCACTCGTTATGGCATAGGGGCAATCGACATGGTGCATCGCAACGAGTTCGGCTGCATGGCGGCGCTGCGTGGCAACAAGGTCGTTTCGGTGCCACTGGCCGATGCCATCGCTAAGACCCGCACCGTGGACAAAGAAATGATCGATGTCGCTTTCGGTATTCTCGACAAGCTGACGAAGGATAAGGAAGCGGTGGCGGACTAGGCCGAAGTTGCTGATTGGTAAATCAGGATGACTCACCACCTCGAACTTCTCCCTTAGCGTTTACGCGGTGGATTCGACCTAGAGTACCGGAGACTTCCGACATATCTAACAAAGCGCAGCGTTTTTAGCCGCGCAATCGCCTCCTATTCGCTTAAAGCTTGCTCTCGCGGCGTTTGACGGCGGTCACACCGAAGGGTGACTGGCATCACATGCCCCTGAGAACCATCGGGGCCATAATCCAACCAGGCGCTAGGGGCCGTGTGTCGGACCCGTCGGAAGGAGGAGCGACCATGAAATGGAGCGTCATTATTTTGATGATTGCAATCGTCGCAATAAGCGAGCCTGTGGTTGCCGCAAAGAGACCCGATGTGAACGGGACCGTGCCAAAGTACAATTCGGCGACTGAGGCCACTTTCAAGGGAACCGTCGAAGAAATGAGAGAGCGGCTCTGCCCGGTTAGCGGAGGCTTGGGCTCACATGTCATTCTCAAACTCTCAGACGGGAAAACGATCGAGGTTCATCTTGCCGCTGCCAGGTTCGTGAACATCTACGAGATGACTTTCAAACGGGGTGACCAGATCGAGGTGGTGGGGGCGAAGGTGAATTTCGAGGGCGTGGAGACGATCTTCGCCCGCGAAGTCAGACGTGGAAACGAAACTTTCGTTTTCCGCGACAAGGAAGGCCAGCCAGTCTGGTAGCAAGGGAGTGCCGCAAAGATTGGGCACGGGAGCAACCCGTGCCCTTCAACCCACGATTCAGTATTCCGTGTTATTGGCTCTGCCCCGCAGCCTTCGTCGGCTGCACTTCCCTGCCTGGCGGAGCCACATAAATCACCGGGACGCTTTCCTTCCTGATCATGTCATTCAACGCCACCAGGTCAGTGGACATGATTTGCTTCCATTGAGCGATCAGCGGCCCAGACTGCTGGCTTAGTTCTTCGAATGCCTGAAGTTGCTGCTGCGTAGGGGGCGCATCCGCGCTATCAACACTACCCTGCAACGAATGCAGACGCTCATCAATCATGACCGGAAAGTTCAGGTTCGCCTCCGAGCTTTTCGCATTTACCTGGAGCAGCTTCTCTTCGACCGGAGTGATTTTCCTGTCCAGATCTTCCGAGGCGGAAACGATGGGCTTGAACCGCCCGTCCTCACCAAGACGCCGATTGAGAGTATGAAGCTGGGTCCGGGCTTCGCGGATTTCCTCCACCGTCTCATGCAGCTCGCTGACTCGGTCGCGGATTTTGATGGCGAGATCGAACTGCTTCTGAATATCCGCAGGCGATGCCTTGACGCGTTGCTCCAGCTTTACCTCCAAGGGCACAGTTACGATTTTGCCGTTTGCGGTTAGCCGTACCTGATAATTGCCCGGCAGAGCGAGTGGACCACGCTCGCGGAGTTCGGCCCCGGGCTCGCCGGGAAGCTCGTGGGGACCTTCATATCGCAGGTCCCACGCGAAACGGTTCACACCTGCTTGGGCGGGAATCCTTTCCTGAGGTGGTTCCTCGTCGGGCCACTCTGGAGGCGTTTCGGCTTTCTTCTTCTCCACACTGGAAAACTGGCGGACGATTCTATTCTGTGAATCGAGGATGTCCAATGTCACCGGACCCTTGGGGGCAGCCTTGAAGTAATAGGTCAGGAGCGCGCCCCTGGGCGGGTTTTCACCCACCGGCTGGCGACGTTCGAAGAATAGCGGCCAATGCATGCGATACGTCGTAGGCGGCTTGTAGAGGATCATCTCGTCGTTCCTCTGAGCGCTGGTTTGGCGCAGGGGCGTGATGTCGTCGAGGATCCAGAACGAGCGTCCGTGCGTGGCCACTATGAGGTCATCATTCTTGACCACCAGATCGTGAATTGGCGTGTTTGGCAGATTCAACTGCAAGGATTGCCAGTGTGCGCCATCGTCGAAGGAAATGTAGATGCCGGTTTCCGTGCCAGCATAGAGCATCTCCTTTTGGCTGGGATCCTCTCGGACAGCATGCACGTACGCGCCATCGGCAATACCGTCTGTAATCTTCTTCCACGTCTTGCCAAAATCACTGGTCTTGAAGATATAGGGTTTCAAGTCGTCCAACTTGTGGGCATCAATTGCGGCGTAGGCGGTGCCGGCATCGTGCGGCGAGGCTTCGATCAGGCTCACCATGCTCCATTCGGGAATTCCCTTGGGTGTGATGTTGGTCCAAGACTTTCCGCCGTCACGAGTGATCTGAATAAGACCATCATCTGTTCCCACCCAGATCAGATCGTTTTGTACCGGTGATTCGGCAATCGTGAATACCGTGTCGTAATACTCGACGCTGGTATTGTCCTTGGTTACAGGACCGCCCGATGGTTCCTGCTTGCTTTTGTCGTCGCGGGTGAGGTCAGAACTGATCGGGCTCCAACTCATGCCTTGATCAGTGCTTTTGAAGACCACTTCCGCCGCGGTGTAGAGGACGTCAGGATTATGTGTCGAGATAACAATCGGTTCCGTCCAGCCCAGGCGATACTTCAAGTCTTTTGCGCCGTGCCCGGCGGAATCCATGGGCCAGACAGTGATGTCCTGCTCCTGTTGTGTACGCTTGTCCCAGCGGGTGAGATAGCCTCCACCGGAGCCTGCATAAACAATGTTTGCGTCGCGCGGATCAGGGACAACATAGCCGCTCTCGCCGCCGCCGACTTCATACCAATGCTGGCGGCCGATGTAGCCTTCGTCCGTGCGGCTGGCAATCCCCACGGTGCTGTTGTCCTGTTGCGCGCCGTACACGTAATAGAGAAACTGGTTATCGGTCGACACGTGATAAAACTGCGCAGTGGGCTGGTTGTACTGCGTGGTCCAGGTCTTGCCGCCATCGACGGTGATGGTCGCGCCGCCATCGTTGCCGTCAATCATTCGCATGGGATTCGTGGGATCGATCCAGAGGCCATGGTGATCGCCATGCGGCGCGGGCAGCAATGTTAGCGTCTTGCCGCCATCGGTGGAACGAAATAGGCCGGTGTTGAGCATGTACACCGTGTCTACGCTCTTGGGATCAGCAAAGATGTGAGTGAAATACCAGGCACGTTGCGTGAGCCGCTGGTCTTCGTTCACTCTGATCCAAGTGTCGCCGCCATCATCGGAACGATAGAGCCCGCTTTCTTTCGCTTCGATGAGCGCATAAATACGGTTGGAGTCGCCGCCAGAAACCGAGATGCCAGTCCGTCCGAGAATTCCCGAGGGCAGGCCTTTCCCATCCAGGTGTTTCCAGGTGTTGCCGCCATCGACGGACTTGTAAAGTCCGCTACCGGGACCACCGCTGGTGAGGCTCCATGGCGCGCGCGAACCCTCCCAGAGAGCGGCGAAGAGCACATTGGGATTGTGGGGATCGAAGGTCAGGTCAATGGCGCCAGTCTTGTCATTCTTGAACAGAATCTTCTCCCACGTCCTGCCGCCATCACTGGAGCGGAAGACGCCCCGGTCAGGATTGGGGCCATAAGCATGGCCGAGCGCCGCAACATAGACAAGATCCGGATTGCGAGGATGAACCAGAACTCGGGCGATATGCTGCGTGTTGTTCAGGCCAATGTGGGTCCAGGTTTTGCCGCCGTCAGTCGATTTGTATATGCCATCGCCATACGAGATGTTGCCGCGAATGCAGGACTCTCCGGTACCGAGATAGATCACGGCGGGGTTGGACTCGGATACTGCGATTGCGCCAATTGAAGAGACGTGTTCCTTGTCAAAGAGCGGAGTCCAGTTCGTACCGCCGTCGGTTGTCTGCCAAACGCCACCCGCCACACCACCGAAGTAGAACGTGTACGGATCGCCGGGCACCCCGGTCACGGCCAGAACGCGGCCGCCACGGAATGGTCCGATGGAGCGCCACTTCATGCCTTTGAATAGGTTCTCGTTGTATTGCTGCGCCGAGACGGTGACCGCAGCTGGCCAGCTCAATAGGGCCACCGCAAGAATAGCCAAGGAGAAGTTAAAGCGCCTGAGATTCATGACGACATGGACCTCCGAGGGTTTTTAAGGGCGAACTATCTTAACTCCTGGGGGGCTAACCTGGATAAAACCATTTCTGCGGGCGGGTGAGTTCACCCAAATTGTGAAGAGATCGTCTTGGCGTACTTGCCCCGACTTGGCCTTCCTTGCAGTTAAGTGCTTGTACTTCTCAATTGATTCAAGGGCGTTAACCGCGAAATTCGCAAGTGCTTGCAGAGGTGGTGGAGAAACGCCGCCCATGCTCTCGAACTGCTGCGGCCAAGCTGTATGATGTGCCGAACTTATGACCACAAGTCTCGCCCGGCAAGCCTCGCGCTGGCTCACGACCCGCCGATTGCGTGTGCACGGACTCCTACTTGCGGTCTCCCTGTGGTCGGTTTACGTGTGGGACGTCACCGCGCCCGGGTTGCGCGACCGCAACGGCCTACTAAAAGGAACGGATTTCCTCTACTTCTACACAATAGGATACATCGCACGTGTGGGACACGGGTCCGACCTGTACGACATGAACGCACAGGCAGCCGTGGCGCATAAACTCGTGGCGGAGTCGGCCGGCATATTTTATCTGCCACTTTATGGTCCGCAGATGTCATTATTCTTTGCTCCGTTTGCGCGGCTACCGTATGCATGCGCACTCACCATTTGGCTGCTGCTCAACATTTTCATTTATGGTTTGTGTTGTTACGCGACATGGAGAACATGCGCGCGCCTGCGATCTGAAGCATCAACGGTGCTGCTTCTGGCGATTGCCTACCCTGCTCTTTTCCATCTCATCGCGTGGGGACAAACGTCGGCACTGGCGCTGGCATGCTTTACGCTGGCCTTCCTGGCGCTGCGGTCGGGTTGGCGGTTCCTGGCGGGCCTGGCGATTGGGATGTTGATCTTCAAACCGCAATTGGGATTGTTGGCTGCGTCTCTATTTTTATTTGCACGGGAATGGAAAATTGTCTTGGGAGCCCTGCTGGCGTCGCTGGGAGAATTGGCCACTGGCTGGCTCTATTACGGGACGCCCGCGATGCGTGACTACGCCCACCATCTGCTGCACGTTCGCGAGGTGCTCCCCTTACTTGAGCCAAAGCCTGACCAGATGCACTCGCTACGGGCTTTCTGGTCACTCCTCGTGCCGTGGCCCGGTTTGGCATTTGCGCTGTACTTGATCACGGTGGTGGTCGCATTAGTACTCACGCTCAGATTATGGCGAACCACGGCGCCATTGAGTTTGCGTTATTCGGGGTTGCTGCTCGCGACAGTTCTGGTGGCGCCGCATTTGACCGTGTACGACCTCGTGATTGTAGCGCCGGCATTTCTATTGCTCGCGGATTGGGTGATCGGAAATCCAGAAAATCGGCTCAATGATGAGGTGAAAATACTCCTGTATCTCTGCTACACGCTCACGTTACTTGGGCCAATAGCGCGCTGGACACATGTGCAGCTTTCTGTGATAGCACTTTCTGCTCTGTTATGGCTCGCTTGGCAGTTGGCGCAAAAGAATTCTACCTGCCGAACAGAAACGTAAGCGCTTCAGGAAGACGTGAGGCCCATGCGGATTCACTATGAATGGCGCCTTCGTCAATCTTCAGGAGCAATCGCCGGTCACTAAGTCCCGCGTGGCGCAAGATCTTACTGAATTCGCTGACATCGTCCACAACCTCTTGATCTTTGTCCTTACGCCCAGTTTCCTTGGTTCCAATGGCAAGAAAAACACGGTCAGGCCAATCTCGAAAATGCCGGCTATCTCTAAGCAATTGACGGTTCGAAATGGACAATGATGGGCTCTCCAGAAGCAAGCGGCCAAAAAAGCCGGGCACGGCCATAGCGGTGTAAAGCGAAATGCTCGCTCCCAAAGATGAACCGCCCAACCCCGTGTGCTCCGGCACTTTGGCGGTACGGTAGTTCTTTTGGACAAAGGGCATCACTTCCCGCAACAAGAAATCTGGATATTTCTTGCCCTGCGGTCGCAGAACGGGCGGACTGAACGAACGATAGGGCAGGTATTCCTTCAGGCGGTCTTTTTGCGCGTTATCGATGCCCACAATGATCATGGGCGGGATCTTCTGTTCGCGGATCAGTCGGTCGGCGGTCTCATCTGCCTGCCACTCGATGCCGGTATGGGCCGTGGTGCGATCAAATAGATTTTGTCCGTCATTCAAGTAGAGCACTGGGTAGCCCCGCTCGTTTCCTGGGTCGTCATAGCAGGGCGGTAGCCAAACACGCAGCAGACGCACGTTGTGAAAGACCCTGCTCCTGAACTCGTGCAGGCGCAGGTCTCCGGTTACAGAAGAATTCTGATTCGTTCCACATTGCTGTGCGCCTGCGGACTTTTGCTGTGCGGTGGTTTGTGACATTGAGAATTGGAGTGAAATCAGCACAGAAAGGTTTCAGGGATTACGGATGGAATGTAAAACCATCACTGACGACAGGAGTGTGATGCTCAAAATGAGAACTAACGAACTAAGGCAAAGTAGACACCACACCGCCAACACAAAGGCTTCAACGTAGGTGAGGTAAACCGCAAATGCGAGGCCTCCCAGAGCGGCGATGAGAAGCATGGCCGGAGTCTCAGCTTTCGCTCGGTAAAGAGTCGAAAGAGCTAACAACATGGCGTAACCAATAATGCCAATCAGCGCGACCGGTAGTCCCAACACAACTGAATATGTGCTGCGGTTGACGATGTCGCAATTGAAGCTTTCTCCCAAGTCGCAGTAGGAGGATGCCGATTTCGCATAATGGTTCTGCAAAGCAAGCGAGGATACCGCAATTCCGGCGAGAGCCAGCACCGCGATCACAAGGCAGATGCGCCGGGATGCGGGCTTCATGGCAGGGCGCATCCGGTCTTTTCACTCAGTTCCTGCAGGGGAAACACACGTTCTTGTACGTCTCCATCGGGAAACTTCCACGTGGGGAACCGCGTCACGCCAGCATCCTTACATTGTTGCGTCTCGCCGCGCTGACCGCGAATGCCGCACTCAATATACGGAACATTCCCAAAGGAAGTACCGAACATCTCCTTTTGCTCTGCGCAATGCGAGCACCAGTAAGCCCCATACATTTTCACCTGCTTTGCCGCCAGGCACTGAGCGAAGACATCATACCTGTGAGCTCGTTTGTGACCTAAGTAGTAGGCAGCTGCAAACGCCGCAACTATTAGCACTGCCACCAGAAGTTTCCGCAGCCTGCTGCTTTTGGGCTGCTGTTCTCGTTGAGCTTTTCGCTTTCTTCGCTCTTGGGACATGCAAAACTTTCTTATACCACGACGTTCAGGGCCGAGGGCAGGACGTCGAGCATCTGGCAGTGCAAAGTGAGGACCTCCCCGTCCACCATGACATCAATAGGAGCATCGAGGAAGAATTCAACTCGCCGGACCGAATGTCGCTCCGCCAGTGGATGATTGATATGTGTGCCATCGTATAGCGTATGCAAATTGCGGATCAATCCCAGGCGTCCGACAGGTCCCCACCGAACATATTCGATGAGCCCGTCATTCACCGCCGCGTGGGGAGCAATCTTCATGGTGCCGCCGGTAAACTTGCTGTTGTTGAAAGTGAGGAAGAGACAGCGCCGCCGATCGAATTCGCCTTGGCCATCGAAACGCAGTGGAAGCGGACGGCGATCGAGACGAACCAGGCCGGTGAAGATGGCTAGCAGGTAGCCGAGTTGTCCGTAACGCTGAAACCGGCGGGCGCGTACGGCCGCCACGTCGGCGGCGAATCCCATGCTGAGCAGGTTGATGTAGTGGATCACGCCGTCTTTGTGGGTCATGCGCAGAACGTCACAGCTTTGGGAGCGACCCGCGAGCAAAGCTGCCATCGCGAAGTCGACGCCCTGATCGCTGAAATCACGCAGAAAAGAGTTCCCTGTGCCGAGGGGAAGAAAGGCCAGCGTGGGACGATCGCCAGTATGCGCGCCGGGCTGCATCTGGGCGTCGGGAAAAAGACCATTCACAATCTCATAGGAAGTTCCGTCCCCGCCCACCGCAAGAAAACGCCGATAGCCGCCAGCATAGGCATCACGAGTGAGCTCTGTTGCCTGGCCGGGAGCTTTCGTCTCCACCACATCCACCTTGATTCCCGCCGCCCGCGCACGATCTAGTGCGGGTGTTGCGAGCTTTCGGCAGCGGCCTCCGCCCGCCGCCGGGTTCACGATTGCGAAGAACGTGTCACTCACAACTCGACCAGGGCGGTGGCGCGGTCAAGCGTCTTGCCAATTTCTTCGGCGAGAACCGTGCGTTTGATTTTCATGGATGCAGTGCGCGGAAAATCCTTACTCCAGATGACGTACCCGCCCACACGTTTGAAGTCGGGCAGGCGGCGGTTGGGCGTGAACAGTTCATCGCGGAACCATTCGGTAAATTCCTGACCTTGCTCCAGGCGCATTACGATGACTAACATTTCCTTCCCCAGGGCTTTCGCCGGCCAGATGTAGTTCGCCGCAAAGACGCAGAATTCCTTTACCGGCAAGTCTTCGAAAACGTTTTCGATATCTTCGGGATAGATATTCTTGCCGCCTTCGGTGACGATCATGTTTTTCTTGCGGCCGAAAAGCTGGAGATGTCCAGTCCCATCGAAGCGGCCCAAATCTCCGGTGAGCAGCCAGCCATCGACGATGGTTTGCGCGGTCAGTTCCGGATCATCGAGGTAGTGGGACATGACCGTCTTGCTGCGCGCCGCCACTTCACCGATGCCTTCGGAATCTGGATTGAGAATGCGCAGTTCCATGCCGGGAAGCGGCTTGCCCACCGTATCCGCGCGGAAGGGTTTGAAGTCATTCAGGGTGAGCGCGGTGCCAGCTTCGGTCAGACCGTATCCGTTCGCCACCGCAATTCCCAAGCCGTAAAAGAACTGGAGGGTTGAGAGGTCCATAAACGCGCCACCAGTAAATAGCGCGAGCAGTTGCCCGCCAAATGCCTTGTGGACCTGCGGTAAGAGCTTGCGGCTGAGCGGTAGGTTGGGACGCCAGCGCGTTAGCAGTTTATTCAGTCCGATGATGACGTTGAGCAGGGTACGTTTGGCTACGGGCAGCTCGTCGAATTTCGCGCGCAGTCCACGCTCCAGGTTTTTGAGCACCATCGGAACCAGACTCGCGTAGGTGATCCGGTATCGCACGAATGCATCGCGCACATACTCGGGCCGCAGCGTTCGCAAGTGCACGACGCAAGCGCCGCAAACGAAAGGCCCAATGAAGCCCACCATAAAGTCAATCGCGTGATTAGTGGGAAGAATGCTGAGATAACGAACTCCGGGCCAGAAGGGATACCAAGCCGTTAGCGAAGTACACTGCTCGAGATAATTTTCGTGGGTGAGCACGCAGCCTTTCGGCCGCCCACCAGTACCAGAAGAATAGACGATGCAAGCGACATCTTCACGCCGGCGCGCAGCGAAGACCGGTTCGCCCTTGCGACGGAACTCCTCCCAGCGAAATGCGCTGGCCAGTTCGGCACTCGCGGGCGCTTCCGTGACCAGAACTGTCCCTACTTTCAAAGTCTTGAACTCGGGCGACTGCATGATGGCACGCCACAAATAGTATTCGACAACCAGCACGTTGGATTTCGAGTGCGCAAGAAGTTGCAGGTGCTCCGCCGCGGTTAGTTTGTAGTCCAGGGGCACGAGGATCCCGCCCACATAAAAGATGGCGTATGCGGAGATGAGCCATTTGGACTGGTTAGTCATGATGATGGCGGCGCGATCGCCTGGACCGAATTCAGTATCCTCGAGTGCGCGAGCCAGAGGCAGGGCCATTTCCTTGAAATCCGAATAAGTAAGGCGGGTTTTCTCCCGGTCGCGATCGGCTTCGATCAGGCAGGTCTCGTTGGGCCAGCGGGCGAAGGCGTCTCGCAATGCAGCACCCAGGCTCTGGTATTGGCGGAGATCGAGCATCAAGAGAATTGTTGATTGTAGATTGTAGATCGGAGATTGAAAATCATGTCTTTGCGGGTGCGTTCTGCAATCAACAATCAAGAATCATCAATCTACAATCTTGCCTGAATCCGGTTGGCCAGGGTGCGGAAGTCGGAGACTCCCTGCAGCTCATAATCGGGGAGCTCGATTTGAAAATGGTGCTCGAGCCGCGTAAGCAGATCCAGTGTTTGCAGGCTGTCGATGCCAAGCGTCTTGAAGAAATCGTCGTCGGCAGAGAGTTTCTCCCGTGGCACCTTGAAATGGGACGCGGCAAGGCTGAGGATTTCCTCAAGAGTCTGGTCAGTAGTCGGCATACGTTTCTTTTGTGCTCATTGCTGATTATAAAGTGGCTCGAAGCGAGTCACGGTAAATACGGCTGCGCGTCCGTGCTCTCCACGAACTTGCGCAGGCCGGCTTCTACCGATGGCCGACTGAAAAGTTCGCAGAAAATATCAATCTCTCGTCGTAACTCCTCATACGGGATCGGCTTGATGAACTGCTTGGCCGCAATCGCAGTATGACGGTCGAATTTACCGATTTGCGCCGCTGTTGCGCGAGCCAGTTTAAGAACCTCGCCTTCCGCAACAACCTGACTGACTAAGCCGACCGATTGCATCTTAGTGGCGTTGACGCTGCGGCCTGTTAGAAGCAAGTCACGTACGACGCTATTTCCCAAGTCCCTCTTCAGGCGCGGGATGCCGCCGAAGCCGGGGATGAGTCCCAAACGCAGCTCCGGGAAGCAGAAGCGGGCCATCTTGTCCGCGATAATCAAATCACAAACGAGGGCGAGTTCGAATCCGCCACCGAAAGCGACGCCGTGCACGCCGGCAATCGTAGTAAGCGGCGCGGCATCGATGGCGTTCAGCACGCGGTGGGTGCGTTCCAGAAATTCGCTTACGCCCTTGATAGCTTCATCTTTGGCCATCTGCTGGGAACGGTGATAGAGCTCGCGAAGGTCGGCCCCCGCGCAGAAACCGGATGGCAGCGTGCTGTAAATAATGAGTGCGTGAGCTTCGTGGGCAAGATTCTTCAGGGCATTGGCGAACTTCTCGAATTCGTCGAGAGTAAGCGAGCCTAACTCGTTGCACGGCGCGCGATGCAGCGCGAGCTCAATGACGCCGTCCTTTAGGTCCCAGGAGAGGGAGTCGCCTTGGAAATGGTTCATCAATCTAACCGACTGCTTGCTTCTGGCTGTACAACTTTTCAATCTCTGCCTGCAAGTGGCGGGCAATCACATCACGTTTCAGCTTGCCATTCGCAGTCAGCATTCCGTTCTCAATCGAGAACGGCTCTGCATGGATGTGAAATGCCCGAACCTGCTTGTAATGCGGCATTTGCGCGTTCAAAGCATCCAGCGCCGATTGCACCTGCTCGCGGGTTACGCGGCCGGTCACGATTGCTGAAAGATATCCGCGCCCATTTCCCACAAGCACAACCTGCTGCGCTCTAGGAATGTGCTGCAGCAGCTTATCCTCGATCGGCTCAGGAGCGACGTTGTGGCCCGAGCCAAGAATAATCAGGTTCTTGATTCGGCCGATAATGCGCCAGTTGCCTTCTGCATTGACCTCCCCCTGGTCCCCAGTATGAAACCAGCCGTCGCGCAGCACCTTGGCGGTTTCTTGTGGCCGGTTCCAATATCCGGGAAAGATGTTCGGCCCGCGGACGATGATTTCATCGTTCTCGCCAAGCTTCATTTCGATTCCCTCGATGGTTGGGCCAACGCGTCCGGGTTCAACGTGGCGCGGGTCGTCCAGAGTGCAGATTCCAGTAGTTTCGGTAAGCCCATAGCCTTGCAATACCGGGATGCCGAGCATCATAAAGTAGCACTGGGTCTCCACATTCAGCGGAGCCGAGCCACAGATAAGGGCTTTCAGATTCGAGCCAATCATCTTTTTGCGGATCGTCGGAAACACGAGCGCATGGGCCAGCCACAGCCAGAAGCCATCGCCGGGGTGAGGCTGCCTTTCCTGGAGACGAATCCACGCAGCTTTCGCCCGGCCGTAGATTGCTTGCGCCGGTCCGCCAGTCTGCCATAGATGCTCGTCGACCCCCTTGCGCATGCGTTCGAGGAGCGCCGGCACATTGAGAAAATAATCCGGTGCAGCCGCTCGCATGTCCTGCGCCAGCTTACCGAGATCGGTGTTCAATGTCAGTAGGCTGCGACGCAGTAGGCAAGTGAGCAGTACGATCCACGATGCAGCGAAACAGAACGGAAGATAATGAAATACGCGATCGTGGCCACCTTTGTTCTCCATCAGAATGTCGAGTCGGCCGGAGGTGCAACCCAGCATGTGAGTGATATTGCCGGCAGTGAGGACGACGCCTTTCGGCTCGCCTGAGGTGCCGGAAGTATAGATGATGCTGACCGCATCGGACTCAGCGAGCTCTGTCGTCTCGAGCTGTATCGTGTTCGCAGCCGCACCGATGTTTCGAGACGCGAAGATATCATCAAACAGTTGTCGCGTCGGCGCGTCGCGCCAGTCATTCACAATGCCGTCCCGAAGCGTAGCATCTCCGCAGCAGATGAGGGCGGGCGAACAGTCCTTCATCATCGCAACAACTTCTGCGGGCGCCTGCCGCGCATAGAGTGGCACGACGATGAGGCCCTCGGCCATGATAGCCAGATCCATCGCGACCCAGCGAATGCTGTTGTGGGCGAGCAGTGCACAGCGCTCACCACGTTTGATGCCTTGTCGCTTAAGGAAAGCTCGCGCGGTTTCCACGTATCCTAATAATTCGCGACCGGTGACCGTCGTAAGCTGGCTGTCTCGGAACTCCTGAAGGATGGGCGTGTCGCGAACCTGTTCGAGCTGGACGAAGATGTTTTCCAGAAAACTCATGGAGCCAGACTGCTCTTTCAGTCCCTACGGGATTCGGCCGAACGTCTGGAATGACAATTTTTGAAGAACCAAATGTGCAACCATCAGCCGTACGCCTCAACCAGCTTTCGCAGGTTTGGGCTGAGCGGTGGCAAGTAGTCTTCCCAACTCCATTCGCCTTTGCGCGTCGGAAACTCTGGATAACGCCGCTGCACTTCTTCTTCGAAATAAACACCCATGCGCGCCATGACTTTCAGGTTCTTCACGACAGTACGGCCGATTCCCTCGGCAATCGATTCGCGTTCCTTACAGAGTTTATCGAGCGCCACGAGCAGCTTCGACTCGAGATCACAGTCATCGACATTCATCAACAGATCCTGATGGCCGCGCTCGTTCATTAAATTACGGATACGCTCGTCCATCGTGATTCCGGCGGAAGGTACCAACGCGGGCATGGAAGTCACGATGCCGTGGTAACGCGAGGAGACCATCATGTGACAGGCCCGCAGGATGCTCACCAATTCGTACATGTTGTGGTCATCCGAGGTGAGCACGGGCACGCCACCGAGTTTCTCCGAGATGCGATGGCCCGGACGCGCGTCCAGGCGCTCAGTCGCAACCATGATGACGAATACGTTCCGCCGCTTACGGAATGTGTCCACGGCCTTGGCGATGGCCGTTAGGTAGTACTCGTAAGCGCGGTCCGCCTCCGGCCCAGAGTTGTGGAAGTACACCGATCGGTAGTGGCTGTCCTTGTATGCGCCTGTGAGACCGTGTAGCGCGAATTTAACAACTGAGGCCTTGACCGGCCACTCGAAAGGATTAATCGGGCATACGACCAGCACGGGTGTGCTGCCGTCCCAACCCACTTGTCGCAGGGTCTTTTGCCCATACTCGGCGGGATGCGGCTCAAAGGTCCAGCCAGTGTCGGTACCCAATTCAGTGGGCACGCCGAGCTCGCGTAGAACGGTTCGTGATTCTTCATTGCGGGTGATGATCAGCGAATTCTGGCAATAGCGTGCACACATCTTGGCGATCGATGAATCCATGTGTCCAGCCTCGGCGCCGTAGCCAACCGAGAGCTTGTTCTCTGCCGCCGCAATTCCCAAAGACCCGATCATCATCGTGGTCAGCGCATTGGCGAACTTGCTCTTGAACATCGAGCCTTC
>QIAR01000414.1 GCA_003225595.1 Acidobacteriota bacterium
CCCACTCACCCTATTCTAATTCAATAGGAGTACGGCGCGGTGCTTCTGGGTTGCTACCACACTCCCCTGTTCTTCGACGACGGATGGAAGTGCAGGTCCAGAGGGTATCCAGGCATGTCCACATGTACGGTGTAGTCCACGTCAATCGAAAACGTGCCCATGCCTTGCGTCCCGGTGCGTTGCACTTTTACCTGCTCCTCGGTGAGCAGGATCTCAAAGTCCTTTGCTTGCTTCAAAACCGCTTTGCGGACATCGTCGTCTGTTTTCGTGCTGTAGGTGTCGTGCAGCGCTTCGGTCTTAATCATGTCTTCGAACTGGTAGTTGGAGAAGTAAGGGGGAACCAGCAACCATAACCCGTAAATCACAGCTATAACGACTGCAAGCCCGAGGACAAGCTTAAGTGTACCCATGATACGCTCCGCCTCCGACCGCACGACCGAAGGCGGAAGCTTCAGCGTGCTGGCCTGAACAATTTTTGGAAATAGTCGGTTACGGCGTCGATGCTAGCATCGTGAACTTCCCGAGTCGAGCGCTGAACGATCTCAATAGTACCTTCGGTAACCTTTTTGCCCACGGTGACACGAAAGGGTATGCCCACTAGGTCAGCGTCCTTGAACTTGACCCCTGGCCGCTCGTCCCTGTCGTCCAGTAACACATCAAATCCGCCCGTCTCGAGTTTACTGGTGATTTCGAGTGCCGTGGTCATCAACTTTTCTTCGTTCGTGTTGGTCGGTGTAACCAGAATTTCAAATGGAGCGATTTGGGGCGGCAACCAGAAACCGTCGTCATCATTGCTCTGCTCCACGGCGGCGGTCAGGATGCGCTCGATGCCAATCCCATAGCTGCCCATGATCGGAGTGACTTCTTTGCCCTTTCGGTCGAGCACCCGCGCTCCCATTGACTCCGAGTATTTGTAGCCCAGCTTGAAAATGTGGCCAATTTCGACCGCCGCATCGACGCGCAGCGGGGTAGCGCAGTTTGGGCAGCCTTCACCCGCGGTCACACTGCGCAGGTCGGCATAAGCGGTAGGCTCGAAATCACGCCCTGGCGTGACATTCTTCAGGTGATAGTCTGCCCTATTCGCACCTGCAATCAGGTTCTTGCGGCCTTCGAGGGCTTTATCGACCAAGAGGATGACACCTTCTCCGAAGGCACCGTCTTTCACCGTGGCTAAATTGCCGAGACCCACGGGACCAAGGAAGCCGGCGGGAGAGCGGAAGACCTGCTGAATCTCTTCCTCCTGCATCGGGCGACTTTCTTTGCCTCGCAGCGCCGTGGATAATTTCGCCTCATTGAGCTGGTGATCGCCGCGCAACAAAACCACAACCGCACGAGGCTTGGGCTTGCCGATTTTCGGATCTTCTTCTGTCGTCATCAGCGCAAGTGTTTTGATTTTGTTCTTCGGCGAGACGCCCAGAAAACGAGCTACTTCTTCGATTGTCTTCTGGCCGGGCGTATGGACTTCGAGTGGCTTTCCGTCTCCAGCCAAATCCTCTATCGCTGCGAGTTGGGAGGTGGCTTTTTCCATATTGGCCGCGTAGCTGCAGTTTTCGCAGCTCACGATCTGGTCTTCGCCAGCCGGCGTGCGCACCACGAACTCGTGCGACTCCGAGCCACCCATCGCGCCGGAGTGTGCCTCGACAATCATGTATCTGAGCCCACAACGATCGAAAATCCGGCGGTAGACGTCATAGTGCTTGAGATAGGAAACGTCGAGCCCGGCCGGATCGATGTCGAACGAGTAGGAGTCCTTCATAAGGAACTGGCGCACGCGCAGCAGGCCAGATTTCGGCCGCGGCTCATCGCGAAACTTGGGAGCGATCTGATACCAGATCTGCGGCAACTGCTTGTAGCTGCGAAGCTCTTTGCGCGCGATCTCAGTCATGACTTCTTCTTCTGTCATGCCCAGGCAAAGGTCGGCGCCCTTGCGGTCCTTGAGGCGGAACAGGGTGTCGCCCATCACCGACCAGCGGCCGCTTGCCTCCCAGAGTTCACGCGGGTGCAGCGCCGGCAGATAGGACTCTTGCCCGATCTTGTCCATCTCTTGGCGCACGATGCCGATGATTTTGTTGAAGGAGCGCTGTCCCAGGAAAAGATAGGAATAAATTCCCGCGGCAAGCTGGCGGATGTAGGCCGCCCGCACCAGGAACTTGTGGCTGGCGACCTCGGCATCCGCTGGTGCCTCGCGCAGTGTGGGTATAAAGAGTTCAGACCAGCGATGCATCGTATGGAGAATCCCGCGTATGGGAATTGGTCATTGTAAATGATTGCGCTGTAGGCTACGGCGAGAGCAGTCTGGCCACGAAGTCGCAAAATCGAAGTTCTAAAATGACGTGCGGGCCCTCTTGAACAAATTTCATAATGTTGTTGGCAATTCATAATTACCTTGTACAATAGTAATTACAAGGGGCTAACATGGATACTACATTCGCCAAGATTGGTGTCAAGGTCGCCGACGAGGTGTGGATCGCCGCTGCTTTGTTCCATCGTGAACACCCGGAAAAGCCAGACTTCACCGTGGAGGAGATCGTGGATCGTGCAAAACAGGAAGGACTCTTTAAGCCTTTTCGACGCGGCGTCTACGTTCATGTCATCCAGCATTGTGTTGCCAACCGTCCTCCGAATCCGGGACGCTACCGAATGCTTTACGAGACAGCACCCGGACGTCGGCGTCTCTTCCGCCCTGGCGACTCCTACCATCCGGAACGCGAAGGGCGCAAAACGACCCCTGAGAGGGAAGAGCTACCGTTTAGCTATCACGGCTTGCTGAATTGGTATCGCGACTGGTGTTCCCTCGCGTCCAGCAATGCCTCCAAACGGGATCCTCTGCTTGCGCTCCGCGGCTCGGGCAAGGACTTGTGGGCGGATGAACACGCGGATGAGTATGTGCGCCGCTTGCGCGAAGGGTGGGAATGAGCCGAATTTTTTGGGACACAAACTTGTTCATCTACCTCTTTGAAGCATATGGAGAACTGTCGAAGCGAACGGTTGAACTTCGCAGCAGGATGCTGGCGCGCGGGGACCAATTACTGACTTCCGCACTCACAGTGGGAGAGCTATTGGTGAAACCCATGGAGAAGGGGGACACCGCGCTTTGCCGAAAGTACGAACAGGTGATTACCGCAACGGCGCTGGTGCTGTCGTTCGACGTCAAGGCCGCCAGGACCTACGCTTCACTGCGGTGTGACCGCTCGCTTCGTGCTCCCGATATTGTGCAGCTTGCCTGTGCCGCGAGCGCGGGGGTCGACCTGTTCATCACAAACGATAGCAGGCTGCAGGAGAAGCAGGTGGACGGAATCCAATTCATTGTTGCTCTCGATCGGGCACCGATTTGAACGGGCAATCACGCCGCCAACGGCTTGAGGATCTCTCTCCCCAGCTTTTGCGTCTCGCCAAAAAACTTCTGATATTAGACGAATAGCAGGTTCAATTCGGCGACTTGTCGGGGCTGAGCCGTTTGCGGAGGACTATGTCACGCACGTGGACTCCGTCAGTTCTTCCAGCGCCATATTTAGATTCGTAGTGATACATAGAATTTATTCATCCCGAGCGCATCCTGCGCTCCGTATCGGGGCGAAGCACCTGCGGAGAGTGGCCTGCCCTGAACACACGAGCTACATCATCTGTGTTCCCCAGAGATCGTGCAGATGC
>QIAR01000415.1:0-4986 GCA_003225595.1 Acidobacteriota bacterium
GGGGCTTTTTCTATTTCTCATTCCCCATCCTTGACTCGCCCCTCCGACCAGAGGAGACTTCTTGCCGCATTGAACGTTGTGTACTTTTGAGGGACTCCGAATGACAGACGAATACGTCTTCCATGAACTGGATAATGACGAGCACAATACAAGGTCGTTGAATAGAAGCCTTCAAGTATCTTCCGGAATGCCTGCGAGAAAAATATTGCCGTCGCGCTCCCGCTTTTCATTTTGGGTGCCGCCTCTTGGGCGCAGGTTCCGCGTGTGGAGCATGTGTTCATCGTCGTGGAGGAAAACCAGGATTTCAGCTGCGTTATAGGCAACCCGGTGATGAAATACCTGAATGAACTCGCAACGACCTACGGAGTGGCCGCTTCGTACTACGCGAATTCTCACCCCTCGATCAGCAACTACTTCGTGCTCACGACTGGTCAGGCGATCTACAAAGGTTTTGCTGGCGACCTGCGGATGGACCCTGTGGCCATAGATAACGTCATTCGCGAGTTGCGAAAGAACGGCAAGATGCCCCCGCGCAAGCCCGGACGCTCTGGGTCATGAAGAGTGCTTCTACGCGATGCGCGACCGCTCCTTGCTAAGCGCCACAATCCTCTCGCCTATTTCGAGAAGGACATTCCTGATTCGGAAAAGGCAAATCTTGCGCCGTTCTCACAGTTTGCCGACGACCTCGCCCACCAAAGCCTCGCCAACTATTCGTTCTTTGTGCCCAACCTTATCCACGATGCCCACGACGTCAAAGGGGCGAATGACAGGGACTTAGGAATAGCAAAATGTGCCGATAGCACCGCACTGAAACAAGCGGATGATTGGCTTAGGGACACCGTCGGCCCTCTCGTTCAAAGTACCATCTTCAAAGAAAAAGGCCTGTTGGTCATTGTGTTCGACGAAGCGTGCAACGAGGACGAAAGTGATGGTAGCGGACATCAGGGCGGGGGGCGCGTACCCATGGTACTCGTCAGCTCAAGGGTCAAACCGGGATATCGGTCTGTTGCACTCTACCATCACGAGAACACCCTTCGGTTGATGTTGGAAGCCCTCGGTCTGGAATCCACGAACTGGCCAGGCGCAGCCAAGGACGCTTCCAGCATGGCAGAATTTTTCACATCGTCCCGGTAGCTTTGCTTTCAGTGGGCGAGCTTTATTTTCAGCCGGGTATTGGGGGCTGATCTGAATCAGCTCCTTCTTACTCTTGTCCGCGTCAACTCAGAGAGAACGGAAGTAAGTGGGGTGAATTTTTAAGTCTGCAAAACTATTGGCGGTATCACGGAGCGGGATACATCGTAAAACGCGCGACGGCATCTCTCACGGTTACATTTATTATAGATGGCGCGATACGGGCAGTTGACCCGCCGCACTGCTGGGCTTAACATCCACCTGATGTCCTCTCCCTCCCCCAGCATCGGCCAGATTCTCGGGCACTATCGCATTCTGGAGCAGATCGGGGCTGGCGGGATGGGGGTCGTATACCGCGCCCACGATGAACGACTTGACCGCGATGTCGCACTGAAAGTCCTACCTCCCGGTGCTCTCGCGGATGAGCCGGCCCGCAAGCGTTTCCGTAAAGAAGCATTGGCTCTGGCCAAGCTGAACCACCCCAGCATCGCCACGGTCTACGACTTTGACACGCAGCGAGACGTGGACTTCTTAGTATACGAATATATTCCGGGGGTCACGCTGAAAGACAAGCTATCTCACGGTACTCTGCCGGAGATTGAGATCGCCCGCTTGGGCATGCAATTAGCTAAGGCCTTAACAGCAGCCCATAAAGAGGGGGTAGTCCATCGCGATCTCAAGCCCGCCAATTTGCTCGTGACGGTGGACGGGCAACTGAAGATCCTCGATTTCGGCTTGGCGAAACTGATTCGCACGAGCAGCGAGGAGGATCCGACTGCTAGCCCCAGCGAAACTTATGTTGCAGCAGGAACGCTAGCCTACATGGCGCCAGAACAGTTGCGAGGAGAACTCGCCGATTTGCGCAGCGACATCTACTCCAGCGGTGCAGTGCTCTACGAGGCAGCAACAGGCCAGCGACCATTTCCTGAGACGTACGTGCCACGCCTGATTGACTCGATTCTGCACGAGGGGCCGCGGCCGCCGGGCAGGCTAAACCGGCGAGTTTCACCCGCGTTGGAAAACATTATCCTCAAGTGTCTGGGGAAAGAGCCCGAGCAACGCTACCAATCGGCCGCCGAGTTGCACGTGGACCTAGAACGGTTAAGCACACCCGGACGCTCGCCAACGACTCACACTGGAAGATACCGTAACTTCGCTCGCCGCTGGCCGGTTTTCTTGGCGCTGTGTCTGGCGGCTATGTTGGCAGTGCTCATGGCTCTGAACACAGGTAAACGCCGAGGGCGCCTGTTGAATTGCGCGGGGACGCCTCACATTCAGTCGTTGGCGGTGTTGCCCTTGGAGAACCTGTCCCGTGAACCGGAACAAGACTACTTCGCTGACGGAATGACGGATGCGCTGATCGCCAACTTATCCAAGATCAGCGCGCTGCGTGTAATTTCGCGAACCTCGGTGATGCGTTACAAAAAGGTGCGCGATCCGCTACCAAAGATTGCGCGCGAGTTGAACGTGGACGCGGTGGTAGAAGGCTCAGTTTTGCAGTCGAAAAATCGAGTCCGGATCATGGCTGAGTTGACGGATGCGGCGGCGGATCGCAATCTCTGGTCTGAGCAGTACGAAGGTGATTTACGAGACATTTTAGTCTTGCAGAGCAACGTAGCACAGGCTATCGCGAAGGAAATAAATATTAGGCTTGAACCGCGCGAACAGACCCTCCTGGTTAACACCCGCACGATAAATCCCGAGGCCTACCAGTTATATCTGAAGGGAAGATACTATTGGAACAAAAGAACGCAGGAAGGGCTGGAGAAATCGCTCGGATACTTCAAACAGGCGATCGAGAAAGATCCGAGCAACTCTCTGGCCTACGCTGGTCTCGCTGACTGCTATGTCATTCTTGCGGGCTACAATCTCCGGCCGCCAGGGGAGGTTTACCCCCTGGCACAGGTGGCGGCAAAAAAAGCATTGGAATTGGATGGCACGCTTGCAGAAGCGCACACCTCACTTGCCAGTTACGTATGGGATTACGAGCGGAATTGGCAGGCTGGTTTGCGAGAATACGAGCGCGCTATAGAGTTGAACCCCAACTACGCAACAGCGCACCAGTGGTATTCCGAATCCCTCATGAGGATTGGCCGGCGTGATGAGGCTATCGCAGAGATCCAAAAAGCGAAAGAACTCGACCCGCTCTCATTAGTCATGAATGCAGTTCAAGGTTTCGTTTATTACTTTGCGCGCCAGTATGACCAGGCCATTGCACAACTGAAGAATACCCTCGAGCTGGATACGAACTTCTACCCCGCGCACGTCTTCCTCGGCTGGAATTATGAGCAAAAAGGCATGTACGCGGAAGCAATCGCGCAACTCCAGACGGCGATGTCGCTCTCGGGAGGGAGCAGGTATGTGACCCCGGGCCTCGCACATGCCTATGCGGCGGCAGGACAGAAGGCGAGGGCCTTGGAGTTGCTAAACCAGCTTAGGCAATCGTCAGAGCGAAGCTACGTCGATCCTTATGACATCGCTTTGATCTATGCGGCTCTCGGCGATAAAGACCAGGGGTTCATGTGGCTGGAAAAGGCCTATTGGGGACGCTCTGAAAGTTTGACTTTCGTCAAAGTAGACCCAAGAATGGATAGTCTTCGTTCTGATTCTAGGTTCCGCGATCTGCTCCGGCGCCTTAACCTGCCACCAGATTAAACGCCTCTAGGGTACGGGACGCATGCGCGTCCTGTTGCCAAGCGATGCTTCGTGAAAGTGGTTTCCACAAAGGTGCCCTGCCCGTCCAGATCTGACCCGCACAGGGACAGCAAGTCGCTGACTACCAGCTTAGAACTTCAGTGCTTTTTCTTTTTCTTAGGCGGTTTCTTTTTCGGCGGTTTTGGCTTAGACATTTTTTTTTCCTTTCCCTTAGTGCGCCTCAGCAGTTTCAGTTGAACGCACGAAGTAGTTCACGAATTAACGTGACCTAATACAAGGGGGCGAAGGAGAATGTCAAGCAAAAAATGACACGGTCACTCTGTGCAATGCGAACCTGCTTTACAACCCGCTCACTTCAGAGAGTACAGCTTCCGGTTGAGCCTTGCTTGTGTTTGCCTCTGGTAATGCAAATCAATCAGGATGGGCGTACGAGCCAACTGCATTGCGGCGATGCCGCTGTTGCCGGATCCCGAAAAGACATGTGTAACATATTGACCCGGAGCAGAGTATCGGTGGATGAGGATTCGGTAAAAGGATACCGGAAGCGCCTGCCAGTGGAAGCTTTGCACATTTACATAATGTACGTGAAATGATTCCGACCTGATCCGCTGAACACAGCGTCTGCCTCGGAGTCGTTTTTTGTAAACATCAATAACCTTATTGCTATTATTTTTTCCTCCGCGTCTAAGAACCAGGATGCGCCCATGCGGCTCCACGATACGGACGCATTCCGCGAGTGCTTTTTCCAGCAGTTGCTGGTATTCTTGCGGGTTAGTGGTGCAGAAACCTGCTTTGCCGAACCGTTTCGAACCGAAGTCCGGGGGCGTTGCAATAACCAGGCTGACGGAATCATCCCGCACCGGCAAGTACAACGCGGTCGCTTTAAGGAGCAGGTATCTTGGGCCGCTCGTCCCCTGTGAGCCAGCCTGGATCATTGCGGTAAACTCATGCCACAGCGCTTTGCTTCGTGTTCTCGGGTTCGCGGGACCAACAGACTAGCGGAAGGATTTAACGGCGCTGGTCGTCGTCCTTGATGCCGAAGAGTGTGTTCAACTTTGTGATCTGGAGCAGGTCGTGGACTCTCTTGCTGAGGTTCACCAGCTTTAGTTCGCCGCCCTGGCTGCGAATACTGGTATGGCTCCTGACCAGCGCGCCGATGCCTGAGCTGTCGATATAGTTGACATTGCCAAGGTTCAGCAG
>QIAR01000415.1:5257-6244 GCA_003225595.1 Acidobacteriota bacterium
CCCGTCGGCGTCCACGCACCGATGGCCGAGACACGTTGCGCCTCGGGCCGAGGTTTTGTCAAGGGAAAACCCGTCAAGTCGCAGAAAACCTAAGAGGTTGATTTTGAACTGGCATGAAAGCTGACAAGCCCATGTACCATTATGTGAGAGCGAATGCAGCGCTGCAAATATCCGTTTGCAGCGCCTTTCTTTCCTTTTTGTCGTCAATCGCCATGCGGTAGATTTCACGCACGCATTGCGCGACGGGCTTCGCGCCCGCTGGTACACAGGCACCGCGCATCTGCCCTCCGACGATGAGCCGCGCGACCGCCAACGCTGGCTTGCTATTCACCTGCCGAGGAGCTCCGGGAATGCGGTTGCCGTGCGCCTTTTCGGGACGCAACTCCTCACGGTTCGGATTGACCTGGATGTCGGCGAGCTGGGAGCGGGACTAGCGCTCCCCTACACCATGCTGAAAACCGGCCGCACTACCATGATCTGGACAGAAGTTATTTGGAACAGATCAACAGGGACCAACTGCAGCGGTAGTTCAGTTAGGCGTCTACAGAAACTCGATCTTAGGGTCACCGCGGAAGCCGCCTCTCAGTAATTTTCGAAGGAGGAGTTGTACTCTGTGCGGCAATCTATTTTAGCGTCCGAGCAAACCACAGCTCATGGCCGTCCGGATGGGGCTTGCAACCGTAAGACATTTTGCAGCCGCCTCGAAGTGAAGGCTTTCTCTTTTCTATCAGGGTGCGCCGGGGATGGATAGCGAAACCATCGAAGGCATTGGTAGCGTGGAGAAGATGAATTCCCAGTATGACTAACCAATGCCAGGCATGCCTGGCACCGAAGGGCCATTCCGGGGTTGTGCCCATGTGGCTAACATCGCGTCATGCAATTTCAAAACATGCGGGACGGGCTCCTTCTCACACTCGTCCTACGCTACGAAGAAGACCCGCATCAGTTCGTGACCTTGTCCAAGCCAACCCTCGATTCCTCTTCGGC
>QIAR01000406.1 GCA_003225595.1 Acidobacteriota bacterium
CGAACAGGTTGCGGAAGAGGACGCCATATTCATCAACGGTCTGGGTCTGAATCGTCGCCACGCGCCAGTTCGCCATTAGACGTTTATAGTGCGGAGCCTGGTCAGGAGGATTCTCTTGTCCCGAATCCATTTTCCGCGCGTGGCCGAAAACACCGAGCACCGTATTGGTGTTGCCCACATCAAGAACGAGTAGCATAGATAAAGGCATGCCTAGGGACGGGCGCCTCACCGTCCCGATTCACGCGAGGCCTCCCTCTTCTGGGCGGCCGAGCAAAGCTCGGCAAATTGACATGCGAAAGCTCTCTTCAACAGGGTCGATGCGTGGACCCGCATCCACACAGTCGGCGATGGGGTTCTCAACAGGGATTTACCGTTCCGCTCAGCACGATCCTGATTCCATGCGCCGTTCTCACCTGCAGAAACCCGCGCGCGTCTAGCCCTGCGGTTACTCCGTCAAAGCCGCCGTTTTCCTCGACACGAACTTTAAGCCCGCGCACTGAGGGAGACAGCTCCTGAAATCGCCGCAGAATCGAGCCGTGCGTACCGGGCTCTTCCAGAAAATTACGATACTCGCGATCGAGTGATTTTAACAAAGCCGCTGTCAGATCCACCCGTGACCATTCCGTTCCTGTTGCAAGACGTAACGATATGGCCTGCTCATGTAGTTCGGCCGGGAAAGTCGCTTGATTGACGTTGACGCCGACTCCAATAACGATGTGCCGCACGCACGTGGCCTCTGCGTTCATTTCAGTGAGGATCCCGCAGAACTTCTTGCCCTCGAGCAGCAGATCGTTAGGCCACTTCAGATCAGGATTCGCCTTGGGATCGATCTCCTGAATCACGGAGTGGACAGCTAATCCCACCGCTAACGACAAGATCAGCACCTCCGAGGGGGGCGCCACGGGACGTAATACTACTGAACAGTAGATCCCGCTCGATCGTGCCGAATGCCAAGTGTGCGCGCCGCGACCTCGGCCGGCAGTCTGCTCTTCCGCGAGAAAGACGCTTCCTTCGGGCGCACCGGCGGCCGCAGCCTCCATCGCTACGGCATTGGTCGAGCTAATCTTGTAATAGTGATGAAGGTGTTTGCTGAAAATTGTCCCCTGGACCAAGGGCGCCAAAATATCCGGCAACAACAAGTCGGGGACAGCTTGCAGACGATACCCGGTTGCAGGGTGTCCCGCGATATCAGCACCCAAGCCGCGTAGTTGCTGCACCAGTCGCCAGACTTCCGAACGAGTCGTTCCGATTTCCTCTGCGATTTTGGTGCCGCTCACTATTACCGTAGCGTGGTCCATCAACAGGCGAACGATGCGGCCGAGACGAACATCGGTTTTCTTGGGAGTGAGATGGGGTGACGCGGAAGCCCTCGCTCGCGAAGGCTTCCTGCCACGAGTTTGAGCCGGTTTCGTGATGGGGGAATTATAGGGACGCAAGCCGAAAGAACAAACTCTAAACGACAAAGGACACGCTTCACGTCTTCGCTTAGCGCAGGCGCCGGAGATCGCAGGTGGCAGGCCTCAGCGAACTCGAGGCGAATCCTCGGCGTTCTCTGTCAAGAAAGGCTTCTCGGCACACCCGAAGCCCACTGCGACCCCGCTCTACGCGGGCGCCACCCGCAGGCTCATGTCCACGGCCACAGCGGAGTGGGTGAGCGAGCCTACAGAGATGAAGTCCACACCAGTTTCACCGTAGGCACGGACGTTTTCCAAAGTAATCCCGCCGGAGCATTCGAGTGGAAGGCGGCGTTCCAGGCGCGAGCAGCGCTCTACAGCACGCTTCACATCTTCGACAGACATGTTGTCCAGCAGGATCATTTCGGCGCCATGCTCCAATGCCTGTTCCAACTCTTCCAGCGAACGCACTTCGATCTCAATAGGCTGTTCGCCGCGGCGATTGAGATGAGCACGCTCCAACACCGGCACGATTCCGCCAGCGAGTGCAATGTGGTTGTTCTTGATTAGAACGCCGTCAGACAGGTCGAGCCGATGATTCTGACCACCGCCGCAACGCACTGCGTATTTCTCAATGAGCCGGAGGCCCGGCACCGTCTTACGTGTGTCCAGAATGCGTGCCTTGGTTCCCGACACTGCCTCCACGAACTTGCGAGTTAGAGTGGCGATGCCGCTCATGCGCTGCAAGAAATTCAAAATCACACGCTCACAGGAGAGGATCACACGCGCATTGTGGCGGATTACTGCCGCGGACTGCCCATCGTGCAGGCGCACACCATCGAAGATCTCCGGATGGCTGGTAACCTCGTAATGTGAAGTGACGGCGCCGTCAAGCGCAGCATACACATCCAGGATGCGCGCAATGCAGCCCAGTCCGGCCAGGATGCAATCCTGCTTGGCAATGATACTCGCCGCAGCGCGTTGGTTGGGTTCAATGCAGGCGTAGCTCGTAGCATCGCGGGTAGCGCGGTCCTCAAGCAACGCATTCTCCAAAATCGTCGTGATGCGTCGGCTGTTCCAGTCCATAGAACCAGTGGATAATGATCGGTGGCGAGTGGCCAGTCTAACAGGTGGCAAGTTCTTACTGGCCACTAACCCACTGCCCACTGACCGCTGAACTATCTCAACTCATTTAGCGCGGTTTCGGTCTTGCTGCGCAGAATCTGTAGTTCCTGCGCCCGCCTTCGGATTCCCTCGACCACTTGTGCCGGCGCTTTGGACAGGAACTGTTCATTTCCCAGCTGCCGTCGCCCATTGGTGATTTCCTTCTCGATGCGCTCCAATTCTTTCTTGAGGCGCTCACGTTCGGCGGCCGCGTCAATTGTTTTTTCATAGACTACATGGACATCGAATCTCGGTGTGCTTCGTGCCCCGGCTTCTTTGGCCAGCGAGCTCTCGACAAATCTGATATTTTCCACGTTCGCCAATCGTTCCACAGCCCCGCGATTCTGCTCGATGAGCATCCGAAGTTCTGGCTCGTGGGCAAAGACCTGAATCGGGACCTTCGACTTGGTTTCCACCTTCAATTCTGCCCGCAGATTGCGCACGCTGACGATCAGGTCCTGCAGTACGGCCATTTCGGTCTCCGCTCTCGGCTCCATCTGCTTCTCATCCGTCTGCGGATACACCGCAAGCGCGATGGATTTCTGCGGCGGCTTTCCATCGTATACCGCCTGCCAGATTTCCTCGGTGATGAATGGCATCACCGGATGCAGCAGCCGCAGCGCCGCTTCAAACAGGCTTACCAGGTTTTTGCAAACGCGCACCGATTCCGTAGCGGTCCCACTCTGCGGCGTCAACCGTGGCTTGATCAGCTCGATGTACCAATCGCAGAACTCGCCCCAGAAAAAGTCGTAGATGAGGTTGGCTGCCTCGTGGAAACGGTAAGTTTCGAGCGCCTGGTTGACATAGTTGACCACGCCGTTGAAGCGAGAAAGAATCCAGCGATCCTCTAAGCTTCCCGCTTCGAATCCGCGCACCCCTTGTGTAGCGCGGGTGCCCTCGCTCGCGGCCTCTCTGAACTCCTCCAGCGACCAGACACCGGCCTGCTGCGCCGTGTCCACACTCATGAACATGAAACGAGCTGCATTCCAGATCTTATTGGCAAAATTACGATACCCCTTAGTTCGATCTTCAGAAAATGCAATGTCGGTGCCAGGGGCAGCCATGGCTGCCAGCGTGAAGCGCGTGGCATCGGTCCCGAAGCGCTCGATGATGTTGATCGGGTCGACCACATTCCCCTTGGTTTTGGACATCTTTTGGCGCTCGGCATCCCGTACCAGCGCGTGAATATAGACCTGGCGGAACGGCACACTGTCGTCCTTCTTATCGGACCATCCACTGGCCTGCTTCAGCTTCGGATCCTGCCGGTGGCCTTGCATGAAGTGGCAGCCAAACATGATCATGCGCGCCACCCAGAAAAACAGAATCTCGTACGCCGTTATCAGCAGCGTGGTGGGATAAAAGACGTCCTGGTCGCGCGTCTTCTCCGGCCAGCCCAGCGTCGTGAAAGGCAGGAGGCCGGAGGAGAACCAGGTGTCGAGCACGTCGGTATCCTGCTCCAAGACGGCGCCGCCGCAATGTGTGCACTTGGTGGGCGTTTCGCGAGCGACCATCATGTCCTTGCAATCTGCGCAGCGCCACGCCGGGATGCGGTGTCCCCACCAGAGCTGGCGCGAGATGCACCAGTCATGGATGTTGTGCATCCAGTTGAGGTAAATCTGCTGGTAGTTTTCTGGGACGATAGTGATCTCGCCGTTTTCCACCACCTCGATGGCGCGCTCCGCCAACGGCTTGATTTTGATGAACCATTGGGTTGAGAGGCGCGGCTCAACAATCGTGCCGCAGCGAACACATTTCCCGAGTGCGATCGTGTAGTCCTTGGCCCTAACGAGCAGACCTTGCGCTTCCAGATCCTTGACAATCCGTTCGCGTGCCTTGAAGCGATCCAGCCCGGCATAACGCCCCGC
>QIAR01000153.1:0-15612 GCA_003225595.1 Acidobacteriota bacterium
TAGCGCGGCCGTCCAGCCCAGGTTCGTAGCAACGTAAGCCGTAACGATCGGAGACAGCCACCCTCCGAGATTTCCGAAGGTATTCATCAGGCCTGCCAACGAAGCTGAGAATCTCTCGCTCAGATCGATGCACGCCGCCCAGAATGTGGCAGCGCCAAACATGTTGAAGCCGGCAGCGGCGGCAAGCAACAGAATCGCCGTAACCTTGTTGCCGGCATGCCCTCCGGCCCACAGCAGTGCAGCCGAGCAGAACATCCCCAGCCAGACGGCGACCTTCCGTCCTATCTTTTTGCCCAGCCTTTTCGCTGCAAAATCAGAGAAGGAACCGCCAATTGGGGCTAGGATCGCAATCGCGAGATAGGGTGTCGTTCCCCAAATGCCGCCCTCGGTAAGGGAAAAGCCACGCGCACGGACCAGATAAATGAAAAACCAGGTGTGATAAAAGTAGATGGGAAAGCCCTGGCAGAAGTACCCGATAACGAGCGCCAGCACCGACACGCTGGAGAGCATTTTGCCCCAGGGCGGGGCGCCTCGCTTCGCAGGTCGCGGCGTCCGTGCCTCGGCGCGACCGGCACGGATCAGCGCCAATTCTGCTGCATTCACTCCGGCATGGTCTTCCGGCCGGTCCGTGGCGTAGCGATGCCACGCAAACGCGACGACGATTCCTAATGAGCCGCAGACATAAAATGCGGATCGCCAGCCCCAATGGCGCATGATGAAGGTAATGAGCACCGGCGTCAACGCGCCGCCGAGCCCAATGCCCATCTGGGTGAAGCTGCTGCCAAAGCCGCGATGAACATCCCCGAGCCAGGCACTGACCACCCTCGTATAGCCAGGGATACTCGGCGCCTCCCCGATGCCAATCAGAAATCTCACAATGGCAAATGACCACGCCACCCCGAACCAGTCTCTGAGCGGCATCTGAGGTGCCAGTGCGGTGGCTGCTGTTAACACGGACCACCAACAGATTGTCACCACCAGCACTTTCCGTGGACCGTAACGGTCCGCCAGGTAGCCGCCGGGAATCTGCGAGAGCGCATATCCGAGCAGAAAGGCGCTCAAGATCCAGCCCATCGTCTTCAGCGGGATCGCAAACTCATCCTGGATATATTTTCCGGCGATGCTCAGATTGAGGCGATCCAAATACGTCAGGACCACGGTAGCAGTTACCAAAGCCATCATGTGCCAGCGGACATGCGTGGGACGGGATCGCTCGGGAGCTCGATCGAAGTTGTCGGTCATAGCACATTAAAAACCGTTCAGCGCTTCTGGCCTGTGACAGGAACATTCGCAACAGCCAGCCGTTTGGGCACTTTGCCGACTTTTACGCGTGTGACCTCGTGCCGGGTCTTTACGTCGATTATGGAAACGTCGTCAGTATCTGTGTTACTGATGCAGGCATACTTGCCGTCAGGCGTGAAAACTATCCAGTTCGGCCCTTCGCCCGTATTTACTCGCCCGGTGATTTTGTTAGCCTTCACGTCGTAAATGTACATGCAATCGTCCACCAAACTCGAAACCCACAGCTCGCTCCCATCTGGAGTGAGTGCTAACCCATGCGTGCGAGTGTCGGGCGTTTCGTACTGCAACGGGCGGAGAGTTTTGTGCTCAGAAGGCATCTCAACTCTTTCAACGACCTTCTGCCCGGGAATATCGACGATCACAAACCCGTGGAGATCGGCCACTGCTACGTACATCGTGTTCCCATCCGGGGAAACCACATAGGGCCGTGGCCGGCCACCAGCGGGAATGTGAGTGGCGTAATCCATCTTCTCCAGATCGATCAGGTCGATCTCGTGCGAGCCCATCGAGCTCACGTAAATATAACGGTTGCTGCCGGCGTTCAGCGCGTTGTGCGGCTCCTTAATCGGCAGAACCTTAACAATCTGCTGCTGCGCAACATCGACGATGTCTACGCTGTTTCCATCGCGGATTGGGACCGCGACGTATTTTCCATCCGGGGTTACGGCGCATTGGTTGGGACGCCCGGTCACCTTTATCGTTGCTATGGTGTGATGGGTCGCGGTGTCGATAAACCTCAGCGTGTGGTCGGTCTCGACGGTCGCGAATAACCGCTTGCCGTCGGCTTGAACACACACCCCGTGCACGCGCTCTCCTGCCTTGATTTCGCCAACCACCTTCAACGAGGCCATGTCGATAACGCTTATGTCGTCCCCCCGGCTATTTCCGACGTAAAGTTTGAAGTCCGGGACCGCGGAATTTTCCGCGCTCCAAGCCAGGAGGCAGCTGAAGAAGATTCCCACGAATAACCGAAGGCCGGATCGCACCATGACACTCCTCCTTAATTTCCCTGGCTTGCACTGCCATCTCTCACTGTCGCCTGCGTTCCCACCGCGAGCATGAGCGTACCCGACACAAATAGACTGGCCACGAGATACAACAGACCGCCGGTGAAGGAATGCGTACGGCTGGCGAGATACCCCATTACCATCGGTCCGACAAAGCCCCCCAGGTTGCCCACTGAGTTGATCAGACCGATCGAAGCCGCCGCCGCCGACTCGGTCAGAAACCGCGTTGGCACTGCCCAAAAAACAGGTTGAAAACCATAAAACGAACCGCCGGCCAGAACAAAAAGTCCGACGGTCACTGCCAGGTTCGAACGATAGATAACCGCCAGCGCCAGAGCTAAGCCGCACACAAAAACAGGAATCGCGGCGTGCCACCGGCGTTCTCCGCTTCGGTCGGAATGCCATCCGTTCACCTGCTGCGTGATGAACGCCGCCACGTATGGCAAGGCGGCCAGCAGTGTGACTTTGAGATCGCTCAGTCCCGACAGGCGCTTCAAAATCGTCGGCAACCAAAAGGCTATGCCGTAGCTCCCACTCATGGCGCAGAAGTAGCAGAACGTAAGAAGGATTACGTCACGGTGGCGGAGAGCTTGCCAGATGCTGTGGGAACCAAAGCGCTTTTTGCCTTCTTTTTCGCGCTGCAGTTCGGTGGTAATCCAGGATCGCTCGTCCGCGGGGAGCCAGCCCGCTTGAGCCGGCCAGTCGGTGAGATACCAGATAGTGATCACGCCCAACAGGATCGCCGGAATCCCCTCGATAATAAACAGCCAGCGCCAACCCCTCAGTCCGAACCATGAGATTCCTAGCAGTAAACCTGCCAGCGGTGAACCGATCACATAAGAGAGCGGATTGGCAGCGTAGAAAAATGCCACTGCCTTGGCCCGGTCCTGGTAGCGGAACCAATGAGTCAAGTACACGATGACTCCCGGCAGGAAACCGGCTTCCGCCGCACCTACCAAAAAACGCACGAGATAAAATTGCCGGGCCGTGTGGATGAAGGCCATCAGCACCGTCATCAATCCCCAGGAAATCATGATGCGAGCGATCCACTTGCGTGCGCTCCATCGTTCCACAATGAGCGCGCCTGGGATTTCCAGCAGAAAATACCCGAGGAAGAAAATCCCCGCTCCAAGGCCAATTACATGATCGCTGAACCCAAGGTCATGGGGCATTTGCAGCGCCGCGGCACCAACGTTCATTCGATCTAAAAAGGCAATAACGTAGAGCAGGAAGAGAAACGGCAGCATTCGCCGCCCAATGCGATGACGAGCACGCTGAGCAATCTCGGAAACCGGTGAGGAAGTGCTGCTTTCACTTGACCCGATGCTGGCGGCGTGTTCGGTCTTTGGCTCGACGGGATTTTGCAAACGCCCCTCCGCGCGGCCTTCGAATGGTAAGCCCAGTTTTCAGTGGAGAACCAAAGTATTCATGCGCTTCGGCACTTCTCCTACTGGGATGACGGCCACTTGTTTTAGAGTTTTTGTATCAATCACAGACACCAGCTTAGCCGCGGAGTCCGATACGTAGACGAGCTTGCTGTCAGGCGTAAACGTGATCCACTCCGGCACCGCTCCACTCTGCGGACGCCCCAGCGGGTGAAGCACCGGCAACTCCGCGTGCCCGATCAGTTGAAGATCCGGTAAAGCGTATTCGAAGACCGCATTGGCAAGCGTGCTGTTGACCCACAATGATTTCCCGTCTGGTGCCACTCCGATTCCGTGGGACGGAACCCCTCGCCGCCCCTCGGAGATTCCAAACCCACCGGGCTGATCGGGCAGCTTGATCCGGGCCACCTCGGCGCGCTTGGCGAAATCGACCACGGCAAATCCGTGAAAGCCCGAAAGCTGAATGAAAATGCGGCGCGTGGATCCATCGGAATTCGTCTCGAAAGCCATGGGCCGGACTCCACTTTCAAACTTCACCTCCCAAACAGCTTGCTCGCTCTGAAGATCAATGACGGTGGCAGCCTTGTTTTCGATAGAGCCACTGATTGCGTACCTGCCGTCGGGCGTGACATAGACGTTGTGCACGCTGCCGTCCACTGGAATGCTCTTTACTCGTTTGAAGGATGTTGTGTTGATCACATCGACCACGCCCGGCTGCGCCCGGATACCAACCAGTACCCGGCCTCCGTCTTTGGTGATGGTGAGATTGTTGGGGCGAGCGCTGAGCGACACTTTCTGCACGATTTCCCCGCTTTTTCGATCTACAACGTCGACCACGCTCTCCGATTCATTGCTGACGTAGATTCGCACCCCGTCAGGAGAAAACGCGATGCCGTGCGGTAACTCAATCCCCCTTATGACTTGCACAACCTTATTTGTAGCAGGATCAACCACGTCGATCGTATCGGACGCGCTGTTGGTGACATAGATTCTCACCCCAGATCCACCTGAGGAGTCTCGAACAATTTCCGTGCTGGCGCCACGTACCCACTCCGCTATGACGAGCCAGTCGGGGTCGTTCTGCGACGCAAATTGGCTGCCACCAGAATGAAAGGCATCTCCTCCCGCTTCCGGCGCCAGTGGATGCGTTAAGAGTCTGCTGGAAGCCGGTTCCAGAGGAACAACCTGTTGCAGTGCGCTCTGGAAATTGCGCTGCGATTGTTCGTCGGTCCAATCCGTGCTTCCGGCTGGCAGCGTCTCCAAATAAAACGCCCGACTTGCGAGAGCGTGACACCCGTAGCAGCGGGCGTGGCTCAGGCGCTTCTTCAAGAAAATCGGCTCGACCTTCGTTCTAAAGAACCGGAAATCAAGAGCGTCGGTTGCGGTGGAAGGAGATGCTGTTTGAGTGGCCGGCTGCGCCTCGCCGCTATGGCGGATCCAATCGGCAAGCATTTTCCATTCCGGATCACTCTGTGAGGCCCAGAACTTGCCGCCCGTATGGCTGGGATCGCCGCCTGCCTCTTGTGCCAAAGGGTGCAGGAGCAAGCGGCTTTTCAGCGGGTCGGAGGGCGTAATTAACTGGGAGACGACTTCGAAGTTTCGGCGTGATTGTTCTGTCGTCCACGAGGAATTTCCTGGCGACAGGGGTTCCAGGCACAATCGTGTGGCTAACACGGAATGACAATCGTAGCAGCGCATACCGCCCTGCCGTTGCTTGAGAAAGATGGGTTCAATGCGAGTTCGGTAGGTTTCAAAATCCAGAGACGACTGTACAGACCCGGAGCCTTTTTCCGATTGATGGGCACGCGCCGGCAATGCCGCAATCGCTCCTCCTCGCATACAGAGTGCCGCTTCGGCTCCCCCTCCTGCTCCCAGAATCAAGCCATAGAAAGCAGCAATGCCCAACAGTACTGTCTTCGCTTTGCTCAGGTGCTCCATTCCAAGATCTCCCGGAACTCGCCCGGCTAGAATCTGCTGCGTTCTGCCATTGGCGCATTTCAACAGATCGCTGTGCGCAGAAGTGGCGAGGCTTCAGCCCTCGTCAAAAACCCCTTTCAATCTCCGGGTGCATATACCAGAATCGCCGCATCTGCCCTTTCATTCGCTGGAGCGGCGACGTAATAGCGATTGAGTGCGGGTGACCAGAAAGAGGTGCCAGCGCCTCCCCGTGTCGCGACCTTCCCCACGATCTCATAGTGGTCAGCATCCGCCTGTTGATAGATATAGACGAAACCGGACAGCAGCTCTCTTCCTCCAGAGACGTACACACGCTTCCGCGGCGCGTCAAAATAGACGCCGTCCATGCCGTCCGCGGTTGGAAGGTGGGCGACTTCCTTGCCCGACTTGGAGCCCATGACAATCATTTCGGGAGGAGTGCGGGTGCCGATGAACAGGCGAGAGGTCGACTCGTCGAAGGCAGCGTCGCCTGGGTGTTGGCTGCTTACTCGCCAAGTTGAAACCACCTTTCGTTTGTTAATGTCGATTACCTGGATCTGGTTGGCAATGGAAACCGACACAAAGAGCGTCGTTCCCGATTTGTCCAACAAAAGCTCAGAAGGGTGGGCCACAACTTTGAAGTCGCCGATGTGCTTGTCATTCTTCGTATCGATGATTCCGACCTCTCCGTAGTCCTTTCCTGCGTCCTTGCCACCGTAGCCGACGTAAACAAGCTTCGAATGAGGTTCGTAGACTACGCGATTGGGACCCGGCTCAAGCTGGATCGGGTCGACAAGTTCGAGTGTATCTCCCCGAAAAACCCTGAGCATCCCGTCATCCCCGCTTGCTACAAATAGCTTGTTCAGTTCCGCAACGTACAATGCGCCTTGCGGCTTTTTGAATCCGGGGATGCTGCGCATCCATTTCCCGGCCCGCAGGTCCGCGACTTCCAAGGTGCCGTTTTCCAAGCCCGCAACAAACAAACGCTTGCCCTTGACATCCACATCGATGTGATCAAGACGGCCTTTCACGTTCGGCAATGAAATTGTCTGAACGAGCCGTAGGGCCTGCTTTCCTCCCTCTTGAGGGTTTGCCCACCACGTTGCGCATCCAATCGGGAAAACGACAGCAGCCAACCAGATGGGAGAAAACTTGTTCATAGCATCCACTCAATCCTCAGGGGCGTACACCCACAATGCAGCACCCTGTTTGGAGCTTGCGGGCACAGCCAAATAGAACCGGTCCCGTTTCTCATACCACAGACCGGTGCGTGCTCCGATTGTGGTCGGGATTTTCGCTAGAGATTGATAATGATCGGGGTCAATTTGTTGGACAACAGAGATGAAACCCTCGCCCCCAGGGGCATAGATACGTTTACGGGCCGTGTCATAGTACAGATCGTCCGAGTCGTTGACACAGGGAACGCTAGCCACCATTGCCCCGCTATCGGAGTCGAGAACTACAAGTTGTGCCGGCTTGCGGGTCACCACGAAGAGGCGACGGTCAGCTTCGTCCAGCGCCATAGGATAGTTAGCCTTCCCGGTCCTCAAAGGGAAATCCGTAACCTTACGCGTATTCCGATCGATAACCACAACCTTCGCTTTGGTAGCAATGTTTGCGTAGATCACTGGTTTTGAGGCGGCAATCTGGAACGATTCTGGGTGAGCATCGAGCTTAGCAACGTCACCCAGGCGTTTGCCACTTGCGGCATCGATGACTGCAATACCACCCTCTTCGTCTCCGCCATAGGCGACGTACACTCTCTTTGCCGCTGGATCGTACCGCACATTATCGGCATCCTCTCCGATATCAAGCGTGTTCATCAATTTGAAATTGTCTCCGTCGTAAACTCTGAGCTTTCCATCTGTGCCGTTCGCGACGAACAGCTGGTTGGAATCGCTTACATAGACCACACCTTGCGGTGCGGCAGCCCCGGTGATGCTGTGTACGTCCCTCCCCGCAAATGTATCCACGACTTCGACCGTGTTGTTGCCCAGAGCAGCGCCAATGACGCGCTTGCGTTTTGCGTCGAAGGTGAAATGATCGATCCGCCCTCCAACATTAGGTAGTGGAATTTCCTGGACCAGAAGCAAAGGTGCTTTTTCAGGCGCGGGGGGCTGATCCTGCGATAACGCAAAAGATCCACAAATCAATGCTGCGAGACAAAGTGTCGTTATGTTTTTCATCCTCGCTCCAATCTGGTCAGCTTTCTACCTGCGCAAGAACTTGAATAGGTGCCATAGTGCCGGTCCCAATAGCCAGGGATGACCGATCATTGTGAATCGCGCAGCAGACTCTTCTGCATTCGATCGTTGGCACATTTGCTTCACGACTCCAAATCAACGTTGTGTACTTCCCGCGAAGCTTGGAGTAATGGCAGACTGTTTGGCTCGATCGGGTCCATGAAGTAAGGGGCGAAGGTCTCGGATGTCCTTCACGTTCTGGAGTTCAAGCACGCGCTCGATCAGCTTCGAACAGATTGCGGCACCGAGGACGGACGTCATCAGCTCTCGCGCCTTCGCAACTACCTCGTCGCGAGTCATCGGGTTCTCAGGAGTGCCGCGCACGTGCTCGACGCGCTCGTTGAGGTGCGTCCCGTCGGTCAGCCTAACGTCAACGATGGCCACTCGCACCGGTATAAGCTTCTCCAACTCCTCATCGGGGACCAGTTGCACCTTAGCTCGCTCGCGGAGAACGGACGGGTCCTGCATGCGTGCCTTATCGTGGGCTGCGCGGAAGGAGACCGTCTTGTCGAGCAGCATCACCGCGACCAAGTGCTGAAGACAGATATCGGGCATATCGCGGTTGTTGACGGTATAGGCCGCGCTGGTCGCGACACGTACCACCACTTGCTCCACCTGGTCCGCCTGGAGGGGTTGGCGCTTGTGCAGATTCTCCAGCGCGTCCAGCGGCGCCTGGATGGGACCTCCCGTGGTCCACTTCTTGAGTGTCGTGAGGGTCACCCCGTAAACCTCGCCAAGTTGGTTGATCAGCCCTGCCGGATCGGCCTTGGTATTGTAGGACTCCACGAAATTGTTGGGTCCGGACAGAATATCGTCGACGCCAGTCCAACCCGAATGAACCACCAGGGCAGCGTTGACTCCGTTGCGCGCTCCCATGGCACCGAATAGGAAACCTTTCTCGATATGGTCAGTGTCGCGCCGCCACGCGCCGATGCCGGCGCCAGCCTGCTGTGCGGCGTAATCAAGCAGCCAGCGCATCTGCTGGGCATTTAGACTGGCGGCGCACCCCGCAGCAGCCGTCGCGCCCATGGTTCCCACCAGGTTGTGTGTTTCTTTCATCCCGGGACCGACAGTCTTCATCGCCCGCATCGCGATGTCGTAGCCGAGCGCCACGGCCCGCAAGAAATGCGTCCCGCTGATGGCGAACTGTTCGCCTGAAGCCAGCGCCGCGGGCACCACGGCGCATCCGGGATGCGCTCCTCCTGTGGTGAAGTCGTCGTCGGTTTCATCGGAGTGAGCAAGCTCTCCGTTAACGAATGCCGCCTCGATGGGTCCACAGAGGATCTGGGAGGCAACTACCGTGGCAATCTTCTTGCCCCCGTAGGAGCGAGCGAACTCGATCGCCATGTGGCCCGGAGGCAGCTCGGACCCCGAGACCATGGCAGCGATAGTGTCGAGGATGTGATGCGTTGTTTCCTGCACTACCTTGCCGGGCAACGCACGATCGCGGGCCGCGGCCATGTATGAGCTGAGCTTCCCCATGACCGGACTTACGTCTTGGGCGACAGCAGCCTCTAAGCGTGGAAACATTGCAGCGGCGGCAATCCAAGCGGAGTTCTGCAACAAACTACGCCGGGTCAGGGTCAGCGGGCGGGATTCAGGCTGCGTGTCTGCGTATCGATCTTCGCGATTCACCTTTCACCTTGGTAAGAAGATCTCGTGAAGTTCATCTCTGATTACGATCACGATTTAGCGGTTAACGTGGAAGCGGCGCGGTCTCCGCGGGTTGCGGCGAAGGCCAATGACAACCCGTGGACTTTGGCTGCGGAGGACCGATAGAGCCTTTACGTGTCGACTCGATGCTCCACACACTAGAAAATCACTTTAACCGCAAACTGAATCTCGCGTGCCGTGGTGGTTGTACTGGTCAGCGCACCAGCCACGGTGTTCGGGCTTCCGGAACCATCGAAAATGTCCGAGTTCGTGGGCGTGGAGGGCGGGGCAAAGTTGGCATGGTTGAAAATATTGAAAATTTCCGCACGGAATTGGATGTTGAACCTCTCTGAGATTCTCTTGATGTAGTTGTTCTTAAACAGAGAGAAGTCGAGTGACGTGACGCCCGGCCCGATCAGAATATTGCGGCCAGCATTGCCGCGCAGGTTGAAACACAATGGGAAGGCAACTGGTCCCCCGACGCTTGGTGGCATCGGATCGCAATACTGGTTCCAAAATGCCATGTCAGGCGCGGTGGGTACTGCAAAGCATTGGGTCTTGATGTAATTGGTTGGATTTCCGGGGTTCGTGAGCGTCTTGCAGCCCGGTCCACCCAGCCGGTTCGGAAATGCCCAATCATCACCGCTGTTGGTATTAGCAGGGTCTGAGCCTGTTCCCCAGGTGGCCGTGAACGGGACTCCATCACTGGCTGTGAAGATCAGCCCCAATTCCCATCCTCCCAAGGCCCATTGGGCTGGCGCAGCAAGGGACTTAGGTGTGGGAACCTCCCACGTGCCATTCACCACCAGAGTCCGCCCAACATTGAAATCCGACAGCCCGCGGCTCAGTCGCAAATCAAACCAATGCAAGCTGGAGATCGAGTTGCCAAAAGTGTCTCCGGCAACCGACGCTGAGCTGGTATCGATGCTCTTGGCCCAGGTGTAGGTGCCCTGCACCTGAAAGCCGTGGCTCATGCGCTTGGCCAACTGCGCCTCGAGGGCATCATATTGAGAGTGTCCCCGATAAAACATCCCTCGGACTGAGCCGAAGTTCGGATTGATCGGATCCAGGGGACCGCCAAAGTTAGGATCGTTAGGGTCTTGAACAAACGGCCAGACATAACCGGCTGAGGTCTTCGTCGGAATGACGAGATTGGCGTCATCTACCCGGAACGGTTGATGCACGCCACGCGAGCCCACATAAGCGACCATTGCCGCCAAGCTCGGGGCAAGTTGCTGCTGGACATTGAGATTCCACTGCATCACGTAATTGCGTTTGGGGTTCGGCTCAGCATACGTGGTACGCAATCTGTTCGCCGGAAAGGAAATATCCTGGCCGCCAAAGTTGAAAAATGATCCCGCTGCGAGATTTTTAACCACGGTGTAGGAAAAGAATGGAATTGCCTGGGTCACCAGAAGAGGGAACTGATAGGGCAACGGCTGCACATCGAACATCCCGATTCCCCCGCGCACCGCGGTTTTTCCGTTCCGCAATGGGTCCCATGCAAAACCGACGCGCGGCTCAAAATCCTTCAATGTGGGATTGCTGAAAAAGGGATTGCCCAGATGGGCCGTGGCGTCTGTGATATTCCTCAAATTTGCGAGCTTGCCGCTGGTTTCCCTCACCACAGTTGACATTTCGTAGCGGAGGCCGAGATTTAGCGTGAGGTTCGGCCGCGCGCGCCAGTCGTCCTGCACATATGCACCGAAGAGAGTCTGGCGAAGATTGCGTGGGGACAGCGTGCTGGCGATTCCACCTTGGAATTTGGTGGGATTGTTGGTGAGGAATCCCTGCACGTTGTCGAAGTTCCAGATTCCATTTGGATCGGTATCCGCAAGCACGTTGAGCAGCATGCGTTCGACGGCTCCACCGAATCGTATGGAATGGGTGCCTTTCGTGAAGAAGGCGTCATCATAGATCTGAATCGAATTCCAATGGTAAAAATAGGTCGGGCTGCCTCCAACTCCTCCTGTAAAGTCACTGAGGCCGCCGACAAGAACCTGGGCCGCCTTGCGACCCGCAAATGCAGTGCCTCCAACACCCAGATCGGTCCGGGCTGCGTCGGGATTGATCGCTTTCAGGCTCTGGTTATTGTTCACTGCTTCGTGGTTGCCACCAATACGAATCGAGTTTGCGAACCGCGGCGTGAAGATGTGAGTTTCCTCGACCGCAAGAAACTGTCGCGAGGTCAACGTGTCGAACTCAACGTTGTTTAACCCATCAGGAGATGAGTAAGGGGTGCGGTCAAACATGTATGTGCCGAGCAGGCTGTCGTTATTGGAGAACTTGTGGTCGACTCGAGTGGTAAGAAAATTTTCGTTGACGATCTGCTGGCCGGCAAAGGTGTATTCTCCGGTGTCTCCGTTCCCTAGAATGGGACCGTTGGGCAAATGGTAGAAGGTGAGGTACGCCGCCGCCGATGGATCTACGGCGACCTGAGTTGTAGTGCAGGGATTACTTGGGTCCGCGCCCGCCGGGTTTGAGCACAGGAGTCCGTTGCGCGCATTCTGCGACGGGACGAAGGCCAGAGTCGAGATGCCCTTCGACTGCCGGATGCCTTCGTAGTCGGCGAAGAAGAATGTACGGTCCTTCAGAATCGGACCGCCAATCGCTCCCCCAAACTGGTTGCGTTTGAACGGAGGAATCTTGTCTGCATCGAAGAAGTTCCTGGCGTCCAGCTTGCTATTACGCAAGAACTCGTACGCGCTGCCGTGAATCTGATTCGTCCCTGAGCGCGTTATAGCGTTGACGACCCCTCCCGAGGTCTTGCCATATTCGGCCGAGTAGTTGCTGGTCAGGACGGAAAACTCTTGAATGGCGTCGACGCCCAGGTTTCCTCCCAAGACGCTGCCGGGCGCTCCATTTGCATAATCGTTGAGACTGACGCCATCGAGACGATAATTATTCTGCTGCGGCCGCGCGCCCGAAATGGTCAACTGTTGTCCGAAGCCGCGATTTCCGCGGTCCGTGCCAGCCGCGAAGGTGGGCTGCGTCTGGATGGCATTCACGCCGGGCTGCAATTGTGCTAGGTCGGTCCAACTGCGGCCGTTCAGAGGCAACTCACGGACTGTGGTGGCGTTGACGACGGCGCTGATGTCCGAGCTGGCAAGCTGCACAGTGGGAGCTTCGCTGGTCACTTGCAGCGTCTCGACGGCAGTGCCGACTTGCATCGTCAGATCCAAAACCGCGGCCGCTCCGACAGTCAACGCGATGCGGCTCCTCACCTCCGTCTTGAATCCTGGCGCCGAAAACCTTAGTTCATAGTTTCCCGGCAGCAGGTTCGGCGCGGTGTAGAACCCGTCCTCGTTGGTGGCGGCGGTCCGGCTAACCCTCGTGTCGACGTTCGTGATCGAGATTTGAGCACTAGGAATAACTCTGCCGCTGCTGTCACTGACCGTCCCTGATATCGTTCCACCTGCCACCTGAGCGCGAGACGCTGCCGGGAACAGCAGTCCAAGTGTCACCGCCAAAAGAGTCAAACAAGTGCCAAGGTACGCCTTGTTGTACATTTGAGCGGACATAATCTCCCCCCGAAGATTTTTTGGTCTTTCTCTTCGACCTCATCTCGCTTCAGGCTTTGCACTCACCGGCCGCGAACTGCGGCTCGGGCATCAGCCCAAAACCCAAATGTATGAAATGGCTTGCCGAATATCCTCAAGTACCCAGTTGCCTTCAAAAAAATCCAATCCCTCAGGAATCCCGCAGGGACAATGGACCCTGGACATTAACCTGCAATGAACTGGGAATGAAAGTTTATTCAGAACCGGACGCTGAAAATATGCAGGCCCTTAACACGCGCTGCAAATGCGGCGAAGCTCTGCGCCACGCAACGTCCTTATTTGGGGGGAGGGCCAGGAGCGCCTCGCCTCTGGGGCGAAGGCCGGATCTGAATGAACGCCAGCCTGTTCAGAAGTTCGCACGTGAGAGCCGGCTTTGACTCTCCTGGCCGCGATGTTTATTGCACCTCAAAAATCATGACCCTGGCCGGTTCCTTGTCCTTGGCTGAGACTGCCACGTAGTAACGATTTAGCTCAGGAACAAACGTCCCAATCTTTGCCACGGGACCAGTTGGAATCTTGCCGATGGCTTCGTAGTGGTCAGGATCCTTTTCCTGATACACATCCACGAAACCCTCTCCCGCTGCGATATAGATGCGATTTCGGTTGGCATCAAACGACATGTCATCGGCTCGCCCGTTGGCCGGAAGACTGGCTACGGGTTTCCCTGATTCCGTATCGAAGGCGATGAACTTTGACGGCTTTCGCGTGGCAACAAACAAGCGATGATTCGCTTCATCCAGCGCCATGGGAACGTTCTGTTCGGCATCCGGAATGGGCCACTGCCCGAGAATCTCCCGTTTTTCGCGGTTAATGACCGTGATTCGCGCCTTGCCGGTATCGTTCAAAAACAAGCGCGGGCCGGATTTCTCGATGGCCATGGCCTCGATGCGATTGCTGTCCACCTTGATGTCAGCCACTTTTTTGTCGGTGTTCGTGTCGATGACGCTGAGTAAGGAGTAGTCCTGCTTGGCCTCCCTCCCGCCGTTATCGACGTAAAGCAATTTCTTGTCTGCGTCATACCCCATCGAGTCCGCGTCAACAGTCAACTTGATGGTGTCCTTTACCTCGTACGTCTGATCGTTAAAAACCTTTACCTCTCCAGGGCCGCCATCGATGACCATCAGCTTGTGAGCATTGGGGAGACAAAGAATACTGTGCGGGGTTTCGAAGCCTTTGAGGCTGCGCAGATGCTTTCCGCTGCGCAGTTCGAAGACTTCCACGCTCTTGTGATCTTCCCCTGTTAGGTAAAGACGGTTGTTTTTCACGTCTACTCCGAAGTGATCGAAATCGCCCTCAACACCCGGCAACGGAGTGGAACTCACGAGCCGCAAAGGTTCTTTGCTTTGCGCCCATACCGGCAGCGCGAAGACAACCAGCACGACACAAGCTAACAACTTTCTCATTCTCCTAATCCCCCTTTTGCTGGCTCAAGCCAGCGTTTTTTGGCCCAGCGGGGCATACCATGCCGACTCCGCTTTCTCTGCGTGCGGGCCGGTTTCCCATCGAAACTATGGCGTAAGGAAGAGAATTATTTCCGTTAAACTGCCCAGCATAGACTAAGCGAGACACATTAAAGCAATCTGAAATTAGAGTAAAATTGTTTTCAGATAAGTCGTCCAGATGGGCCACCGGATTGCGCGTGGCTTCCTTCTCTGAATAGACTTTCATCCTGCATTCATGCCGGCTTCATTCCGTCGCGCTATTTACGGGAGGAACGGAATGCGCATCCTGCTCGTCGAAGACGAGACGAAGGTCTCTAAATTCGTGGCTCGGGGATTGATGGAGGAGCGCTTCGCGGTAGATGTTGCCGCGGACGGCACCAGCGGCCTCGAACTGGCGAACGCGTATCACTATGATCTGATCGTCCTCGACCTCATGTTACCGGGGATGGACGGCACCGAGGTCTTGCGGCGAATTCGCAATAAGAGTACGAGCGTACCGGTCCTGGTTCTCACAGCGAGAGACGCAGTTTCTGACAAAGTGGGAAATTTTGAGGTTGGCGCCGACGATTACCTGACGAAGCCGTTTGCCTTTGCCGAGCTGTTGGCACGCGTAAAGGCGTTGTTGCGGCGAGGCCCGGTCAATCGTAGCAGCGTCGTCCGCGTCGAAGATTTGGAACTCGACCGTCTGACCCAGCAGGTGAAGCGCGCCGGCAAACGGATTGAGCTAACCTCAAAGGAGTACGCGCTGCTGGAATACTTAATGTCGAATACGGGCAGAGTTCTTTCCCGAACCATGATCATTGAACACGTGTGGGACCAGAGCTTTGACGGTATTACCAACATTGTGGATGTTTACGTCCGCCATCTCCGCAACAAAGTGGACGAAGTCCATGAGCACAAGCTGATCCACACTGTCCGCGGCGTGGGTTACACCGTGAAGGGAGAGTGCCCGTGAACACGCGCTCCCTTCGCTTCCGCATGACCGGGTGGTATACAGCGCTTCTCACCGGCGCCTTGCTGCTCTTCGGACTCTCGACTTACCTTGGGCTGGCACGGTACCTCGATTGGAATCTGCAAAATACGCT
>QIAR01000153.1:15617-29145 GCA_003225595.1 Acidobacteriota bacterium
GTTCCATCGGCACACAGTTGCTCACAGCCTTGCCCACCAAAAGAGCGGGCTGGCTTGAATCGGAAATCGAGGAAGCGTATGCACCTGAAGTCTACGGGCGTTTTATTCGCGTCACTCGCAGTGACGGAGTCGTCGTGTATGTCTCCGGCGCGCCAAAAGATGACAGCTTCGATCCTTCCCGGGTTCCACGATTTCCGGCAACATCTGGGCGCGAATATCCCAGCCGCATCCAGATACCCGGCGGACCGCAATTGCTGGTCGAGGCGATGATGTTTACCAATTCCGATGGAACCCGCTTTCTGGTCGAGAGTGGCGTCCCATACCAGCAAATTGGAAATGTCTTGCACGGCCTGCTGCTGACCGTGGCTCTCCTCATGCCTTTCACTGTTTCGCTGGCGCTGGGCGGTGGTTACTGGCTCATGAGACGATCTCTCGGACGCATCGACGACATCACTACCCGGGCCGAGGGGATTACCTCCACCAATCTGAGCGACCGATTGCCGACCATCCAGACCGGCGACGAACTCGAGCGACTATCGGCCTCGCTCAACCGCATGATCGGCCGGCTCGACGAGGCCTTTCAGCACATCAACCGCTTTTCTGCCGACGCCTCCCACGAGTTGCGCACACCGCTGACCATCCTCCACTTGGAGCTGGAGGGAATTGCCCAAAGCCCTCTGCTGGTCCCGGAACTGGCCGATCAGATTGGAAGCGCGCTGGAAGAAGTTCAGAGGCTCTCCGGAATTGTTGAAAATCTGCTGACTATTGCACGGCTCGATGCCGGCGAAGTAAGGATGACAAAGGAGTCTCTCGACTTCGGAGAATTGGTGAGCTCTACAGCAAGTCAGATGCGCTTGTTGGCCGAAGAAAAATCCCTTTCGATGCTCTGTGAGGTGGCGAGAGGAACCTACGTCGACGGAGACAGACCGTGGCTGAAGCAGGTTATCGTTAACCTGATCGACAACGCCATCAAATACACTCCGGAAGGCGGTGAGATCGAGATACGAGTGCGTCCCAGCCAGAACACCGCCGTACTCGAAGTGGTTGACAGCGGAGTGGGCATCTCCGCCGAATCCTTACCCCACTTGTTTGAGCGCTTCTATCGCGCTGACAAAGCGCGCTCGCGCAATTCCGGAGGCGCTGGGTTAGGACTGGCCATCGTCAAAGCCATCTGCAGCGCTCACGGTGCAGAAATCAAGATTGTGAGTTCCGAAGGTCGCGGCAGCAGTTTCAGCGTCGAGCTGCCGCTCACTGCTCCGGTAGCCGATCCTCAAATCTTGGGCGGATGGGTTGCGGTTCCGGCAGACGAAACTGAATGAATTGGGGGTTGTTTTTGAGCTGGTTCTTACACTCGTGTTGGCACTACCTCCCGTCCAGCTCTCCACACCTGAACGAAGTTTCATTTGGCTTTCATCTTTACTTAATGTGATCCAGCGACCATGCAATTCCGCCATGGAAACAAAAAAGCTTCGTTTGGCCATTGTCATTCTAACTGCTCTCACTCCTCTCTATGCCCAAACGCCTGCCCCCACCGATCACTGGGTTGCCGTTCGCGCCGGTCGGCTTTTTAATGGCAAATCCGACAGGCTCCTGACCGATCAACTCGTACTCATCAAGGATGACAAGATCAGCGAAGTCGGGCCCGCCGACCGGGTCCAGATACCCACCGGCGCTGAAGTACTTGACCTCAGTCATGCCACGGTCTTGCCCGGTCTCATCGATGCCCACACCCACGTCTTCGGAAATGGGCCTGACCTGGAAATGCAGATTCTGCGTGATTCCTATCAATACCGGACACTAACCGCTCTCGCCAATGCGCAGAAGGATCTGATGGTGGGATTCACGACCCTCCGTGACCTGAAAACGCTCGGCGCCATGTATAGCGATGTGGATCTGCGCAATGCCATTGACCGCGGTATCGTTCAAGGTCCGCGAATGCAAGTCGCCACGCGCGGAATTCAGACCACCGGCGGCTTCATTATGAAGGGCTATTCGAGCGAAGTAGCCATTCCAACCGCGCTGGCTGTTGTCGATTCGCCATGGGCCGCCCGCGAGGCTGTTCGCGACCAGGTCGCGCACGGTGCTGATCTGATTAAGCTATATGCGGCCTACGATTTCAAATTCACTTCTGATGGCAAGATGGTGATCCCGCCCACCTTCACGCCAGACGAAGTCACTGCCATTGTGGATGAAGCACACAAGAAAAATCGCAAAGTCTCCTGCCATGCCTTTGGCGGGGAAGGCTTGCAAAATTGTCTCGACGCCGGAGTCGATTCGATCGAACATGGCGTCGATCTCGACGACGCCGCGATTAAGAAATTCCTGCAGAAGGGAATCTACCTCGTGCCCACTCTGTACCATTATCAACTCGACAGAGAGCACGACATGAAGAGATTTGGCGGACACACTGTTGCCGAGGTTTCAGAACGCGGCTTCCGAAAGGCGGTGGCGCAAGGCGTCAAAATCGCCTTCGGCTCCGGAGTAGGCCCTTTTCCTCACGGCTCGCAGACGAAGGAATTCGAATACATTGTGAAATTCGGCATGACTCCGGCACAGGCGATTCGGGCCGCAACCTCTGAGGCCGCGCAGTTGATGGGCTGGCAGGATCGTGTTGGCTCAATTGAAGCAGGCAGGTTCGCCGACCTGGTGGCAGTTGCAGGCGATCCGCTTGCTGACATCACCGAGCTGGAACGTGTTAAGTTCGTGATGAAAGGCGGGCAGGTCGTCAAGAACGAATTGCATTGAAGTGAAAATTGCAATCTTTCCGACGGGAAAGCGAACGGCTTTCAGGAGGCACGGTTTTAGCCGTTCAGGAGGCACCTTGAAACATGCGGACCTTAGCCCCTGAGTGAGCAGGCCGCCAAACCCGGAAGCGTTCAACAGCAGACATGAAGCGACGCGATTTCATCAAAACATCCGCTAGCGCAGGCGCCATCCTCGGCGCGCTCGGAAGGCCAACACTGGCAAGTGCACAATCTTCGCGTTCGCCCGCACCATTTCCTCAAGTCCCAGGATTAACCAAGTATGTGGCGGACTTCATCGTTAATACCAAATACTCCGATATCCCCGCCGACGTAGTCGAACTGGGCAAGAAGTCAATTCTCGACGGTCTTGGACTGGCGCTCAGTGGTTCCAAAGCCCGGACCTCCGATCTCCTCGCAGTCTACGTAAAGCCGTTCGAGGTGGCCAAAGACGGTGCCACCGTCATCGGCACTTCGGTCAAGCTGCCAGTTCGATTCGCAGCATTGGCGAACGGTGTGGCAATCCACATCGACGACTTCGACGACACGCAACTGGCCGTAGCGAAGGATCGAGTGTACGGCCTGCTCGTGCATCCCACGGTTTGTGTCCTTCCCGCTGTTCTGGTACTCGCTGAAACGAAACCCGCAACTGGCAAAGACTTGCTGCTCGCCTACCACCTGGGCGTGGAAGTCGAGTGCAAGATCGCGGAGGCCATCTCTCCGCGTCACTACGAAGACGGATTCCATTCCACCGGCACTTGCGGCGTTTTTGGCAGCACCGCCGCGTGCGCCAGGCTGCGCGGCTTTGATGTTGAACACACCCTGTACGGCCTTGCCATTGCGGCCAGTCACTCTGCGGGCTTGCGCGAAAACTTCGGCACCATGATGAAAGCGTTTCAGGCAGGTCACGTCGCTGAGAGTGGTGTGGTCGCGACTGATTTTGCCGCCATTGGTTGGACGGGCGCGGAGCAAATTCTGGAAGCGCAGCGCGGCTTTTTTCACGCTTATGGCGGCGGTTATGATCCAAACGCCATCCTGAACAAACTCGGCAAGCCCTGGACGTTCGCCTCACCCGGCGTTTCCATAAAGCCCTTTCCCTCGGGTTCGCTGACACATCCGGGAATGACGGAAATGCTGCGCCTCATCCGCAGCGAACACATCCGTGCCGAACGGGTGGAACAAGTGGAAGTGGGCACCAATCGCAACATGCCCAACGCACTAATCCATCACCAGCCGCAGGACGGACTGCAGGCCAAATTCAGCATGGAGTACTGCATGGCCATTCTGCTGCTCGAAGGCAAAGCCGGACTCGGTGAATTTACCGATGCCGTCGTCAAGCGTCCCGACGTGCAGGAGATGATCAAACGGGTTCGCTTCTATACTGATCCCGAAGCCGAGGCTGCCGGCTACGACAAGATGACCACCATCATCAAGATTCATTTTAAAGACGGCCGCACCATCAACGGCCGCGCGGACTTCGGCAAAGGCAGTCCGGCCAATCCCATGAGCTACAACGAGGTCGCCGAAAAATTTCGTGGCTGTGCCGCATTTGCTGGATGGCCTGACGCAAAGGCTGGAGAGATCATCGAGTTTGTCCGCAATCTCGACCGCGCGCCAGACGTGCGTCCCCTGTCCGAACTATGCAGTAGGTAAAAGGTCTCGTGTAACCAGAAGCTGGCCTTGATTCGGCCTGTGAGGAGCTTTGAAACGTTACAACATAGCAGTCATCGAGGGTGATGGGATCGGTCGCGAAGTCATCCCCGAGGGCATTCGGGTCCTCGAAGCGACTGGGCGGTGTTACGACATCAGCTTTTCGTGGCAGCACTTCGACTGGAGTTGCCAAACCTTCCTCAAGACGGGCAGAATGATGCCCCAAGATGGTCTCGACCAACTGCGTTCCTTTGACGCTATCTATTTGGGAGCGATTGGCTATCCGGGTGTGCCCGATCACATCTCTCTCTGGGGACTTCTGATCCCTATCCGCCGCGCCTTCCAGCAATACGTCAACTTAAGACCGGTGCGGCTGTTGGAAGGGATTGATCCTCCCATCAAAAACTTCGGAGCGGGAGACATTGACCTCTGCATCGTTCGGGAAAACAACGAGGGCGAATACTCAGAAGCCGGTGGCCGCCTCCACCGCAACACCGAGTTCGATCTCGCCATACAGGAAAGTGTCTTCACCCGCCGCGGTTGCGACCGCATTATGCGCTATGCCTTCGAGCTGGCTCAGAAGCGCAGGAATCACGTGACGTCGGCAACCAAGTCGAACGGCATCGTGTTCACTATGCCATTCTGGGATGAGCGCTTCGCCGCGATTGCCAAAGACTATCCCCAAGTCAAAACCAATCAATATCACATCGATATTTTGAGCGCCCACTTCGTCCGACATCCCGACTGGTTCGATGTGGTCGTCGCTTCCAATCTGTTCGGCGACATTCTGTCCGACCTCGGCGCCGCCGTTGTGGGGTCCATGGGACTCGCTCCGGCCGCGAACCTCAATCCCACTCGCGAATTTCCTTCCATGTTCGAACCCGTCCATGGATCAGCTCCAGACATTGCCGGCAAAGGCATCGCGAATCCAGTCGCACAAATCTGGTCCGGAGCAATGATGTTGGAACACCTCGGCGAAATAGACGCCGCCAAAGCTGTCGAAGGTGCGCTTGCCAGCGTGCTCGCCCGCCGCGATCCACGCACCCCCGACATCGGAGGCAAGGCGGGCACACGGGACCTCGGCGAGGCAATCGCTGCCGAAGTTCTCGCAACCCACTCGGGCATGATGGCCGCCAAGCGCTGCGACCTTGTTTAGAGCTTTTCTCGGAACGCCTCAGAACTTGAATTGCAGATCGAGTTGCGTGCGACGGGGCGGCTGTGCGGCGACTGCGCGTCCAGTTCGATGATTTCGCTCAGGCTCAGACTAGTGGACATTTCTCCCTCCACATCCGCGGACAGCTACACCCGCGGAGGACTGCTCGCGCCACGATCTATCCCACTTTCGCGAAACGCTCAACAGCGCCCGAATTCGTGAAATGACGGCGCTCGCGCGGGTTCCGTCATTCACAATTTCTGTAATTGCCTCGCGCAACTTCTCGAGATTCGGCGTGGCGCTGGCGAGCTGGCGCAGGCAGAAATTGGCGTTGGTAACCACTCCGGTCAGCGGTTGGTTGACTTCATGGGCGATTGAGGCAACCAGTTCTCCCATCGCCATCACGCGTGTGATGTGGGCCAGCTCCGCCTGCGCCTCCTGCAACGCCTCTTGGGCGCCGCTGACGCTCGGCAATTTCCTTTCTCAGCTCCTCGTTGACGGCTGTAAGCTGTCTGGTCCGTTCGATGACGCGATGCTCCAGCTCTTCATTGAGTCGCCGGACTTCCAGGGCCTGAGCGGAGAATCGCCGATTCACTGCCGACGTCAACACAGCTACGCCGAGGACGATGAAGATGACGAGCACAATTCCAGCGCTTCCCAGCTCCGAGACACTCACGGCGGGGGATAGATTCGGAGCCACCGCGGAGGGCATGAAGGTGGCCGAGGCCATGCCGGTGTAATGCATTGCGGAGACGGCAGCGCCCATCACGGTGGCGGCTACAGTCTTGCGCGAAGCCGTCCCCCTGGTCTCCTCTCGAAGATCAAATGCGAGCATCAGGGCGGCAAACGAAAACACGGTCGCAAACACAACAGATAGGATCACAAGAAGAGGGTGAAACCGGAATACCGCAGTCAAACGCATGGCAGCCATGCCGATGTAATGCATGGCGGCAATGCCGCCGCCCATAATGACGCTGCCAGTCAAACCCCGAACCATGCCCAGCTGGTGCCGGCTCACTACATACAGCGCGAAGGCCGACCCCGCCGAAGACTTGGGAGAAGAAAGTTTCGGTGAACGGGAACGAGATGGCGGTGGTCAACTTTGTCATCTCTGATAAGTAAGGATTGCGATCACAATGTCCTGGAAAAAAGTGTTCTGAGACTACACTTTCAGGCTGCCGCTTCACCTGCGACTTTGATTTTCTTGTTCTTGATCGCGGCCTTGAATTTGGCGTAGTCAGCTTCGGTTTGATCGGCGTACTGAGAGGCAAAATCCGTAATCGCTTTCACGATCTTTGATCCGCTGCCGCAGTAACCATGAATCATACAAGGATCTCCGGATCGGGCATGTCCTCGCGCCAGGAGCTCACCCGCAACCACCGCTAGGCTTTTCAAGCCGCCGCCCTTAAGTGTCTTGAGGTCGATGCCGCCCTTGTGGTCGTTGAGCTCTCCGCATTTTTTTGGACTTACACCGCGATGCAATTCGTCAGCGGATGGGTAGTGGACAGCTTTGACGTCAACTGGGTGATAGCAGCCGGCTTCATGCTCTGGTCGCTTGCCACGGCGGCAACGGGTCTGGTGCGAGGATTCACGATGCTGCTGGCGATGCGGTTGATGCTTGGCATCGGCGAGTCTGTGATGAGTCCGGCCTACTCGAAAATCCTCAGCTTCCATTTGCCGGAGCATCACCGGGGCTTCGCCAATGGCGTCCTACAAGCCGCGGTGAGATCCGGGCCGGCAGTGGGCACTTTGGGAACTGGCTTTCTAATAGCAAAGTACGGCTGGCGACCTGCATTCATCGGAATCGGACTGGTCAGCCTAGCCTGGATTCCGGCCTGGATCAAATGGATGCCGCGCGGCGGAACGATAGGGCGCTCCCTCCCTGGGGCCACTGGTTTTGCAGATATTCTGCGGCGATTGCAGCGATCGCGCTCGCGGGCTGCGCGGTGGCGAACTCTCAGTGGTACCTCGTATGTTTGGTTGCCATCGGTGTGGGTGAAGGAGTGGCCGGTTCGGGGCCATTTGCGTTTTCCCAGACGCTTGCTGGGCCCCACGCAACAGGAAAATGGACAGGATTGCAAAACGGCTTCGCAAACCTTGCGGGTGTCGTGGCCCCGGCGCTCACCGGGTTTCTACTGGATCGGACTGGGAAGTTTCTGGCGCGACTCGCGATCACGGCTGCGGTATTGATGGCTGGCGGCGTCTCGTGGGTGTGGCGCCCACAAGATGCTGGGGTGGTTCGGCGGATACGGCTTCGCCGGTACGATGGGCTTCTTCACCGGAGTCATGCACATTCCGGCGCTATTCGCGTTCTTAGCGATTGCCGCGGAATTCTTTGGCGGCCTGGGTCTCATCTTTGGATTCCTGACGCGAATCGCAGCGTTTGGGATCTTTTCCAATATGGTCGTGGCCGTAGCGATGGTTCATCGTCACTTCGGCTTCTTTGTGAACTGGACGGGCGCACAGAAGGGAGAAGGCTACGAGTACCACCTGCTCGTGCTCGCGATCACGACTTTTCTGATGATTCGCGGCGCGGGAGCAGCTTCCGTTGACCGCATGCTCTCGTTACGGATAAGGGACGAGACCCGCGTCCAAGTTGCTTAATAGGAAACTGCCATGAAGAGTATCGGTCGCCGGATCACAGCACCTCGGCTCTGGACGGTGATTACGCGGTGCCATCGCGTGCTGGCCCTGTTGGCTGAGGAGAGCATCGCGAAGGCGGGACTATGTCTAACGGATTTCGCAGCGCTGGAAGCCGTGTTACATAAAGGTCCGCTCACGATCTCGGAGATCCAGGACAAAGTGCTCCTAGCCAGCGGCTCGATGACCGCCGCAGTCGACCGTCTCGAGAAACTCGGGCTAATTGTCCGCAAGCCGAGCGCAAACGATCGGCGTGCACGGATCGTGGAACTCACGCCGAAAGGTAAGCGGCTGGCGGCATCGTGCTTTGAGCAGCATGCAAAGGACCTTGAGGCGCTCATGTCAGCGCTGTCCGAGAAGGAGAAGGAACAAGTCTACGCATCGCTTAAGAAACTCGGTCTGCTCGCGGAGGAAAAACTTGGCAAACAAGAAGGTTAACCAAATGAGCAGCGTCACTTTGCACGTTCCGCCAGGAGGTGGGCCACCGCCTCATCGTCATGACTTCGAAGAAACGTTTGTCCTGCTTGGTGAACTCGAGGCGATCAGAATGACAGGTATGGCTCGGAGCATGGAGTTGCTAGCACGCATTTGTTTCTCCTTAATCTCGCAAAAACCTAAGGCTCGCACCGCTTCCTCGGCTGTTCAGATGTTGCCGCGCCAAATGACAGTCTCTTCTGCGCCGCAGGACGAGGTCCCTCGTCGCTGGCACGAGCCGTGTCACCGGCACTATACTCCCAGAAGCATGTTCACGACGCGGGATCGTACGCTCCGGTCACGAGTCTGGTGGATGTTCATTTCCATTTTTGAGTCGTCAAGTGATCTGCTGCATCTTTTGTGGAAGCAACGCACGTGGGGCCACCCTCTTTCACCCGCCTAAGGGAATTCCGTTCTGATCGGAGGTGATTGCAAATGTCGTTTATGGCATCGGCAAGTCGCCAGGTGTTCACCGTACTGCTGCTTGGCTGTTCACTCCTGTTCCTGGGCGGCTGCAGCGGCGGCAAGGCGGCATCGGTTCCTCCTCCGCCGGTTGTCGAGGTCGCTACCGTTGTGCAACAGGACACGCCGATCTACAGCGAATGGGTGGCAATACTGGACGGGTACGTGAACGCGCAGATCCAGCCTCACGTTTCCGGGTACATCATCAGGCAGAACTACAAAGAAGGATCGGTTGTGAGAAAGGGCGATGTACTCTTTCAGATCGACCCTCGTCCGTTCAAGGCCGCACTCGATCAGGCAAAGGGCCAGCTCGCGCAAGCGGAGGCGCAGCTTGGCAAGGCGAGGCTCGATGTCCAAAGAGACACGCCGCTGGCGCAAGCGCGAGCCATCGCTCAAAGCCAACTTGATACGGAGATCCAGGCGAAACTCGGTACGCAGGCTTTGGTGCAGGCTGCCAAGGCGAATGTCGAGCAGGCTCAACTCAACCTGGAGTGGACCCAAGTCACATCCCTCATCAATGGGATTGCCGGCATCGCGCAAGTGCAGATCGGGAACCTTGTTGGACCTAGTTCAGTCCTCACGTCTGTATCCCAAGTGGACCCGATCAAGACTTATTTCACAGTGAGTGAGCAGGAGTTCACGGATTTCCATCGCAGATTTCCCACCGAACAGAGTGTGGCGGAGCAGCGGAAGCGCATACCACTTCAGCTGCTACTCGCCGACGGCAGCGTCTATGAGCGGCCTGGCACGATCTACTTTGCCGACCGTGAAGTAAACCCCGCTACTGGAACGATACGGATCGCGGGCGTCTTTCCAAACCCGAACAATCTTCTTCGTCCGGGTGGATACGGACGCGTTCGGGCATCTGCGAAGACACAGAGCGGTGCCTTGCTGGTTCCCCAAAGGGCGGTCATTGAGCTTCAGGGAAGTCGTCAAGTCGCGGTCGTTGGGAACGACAACAAGGTAAGTATCCGCCCGATCATGGTTGGGGAACGAGTTGGGAAGTTTTGGATCGTCACCGAAGGGCTGAAGCCCGGTGAACGGGTCGTGGTCGAGGGCCTGATGAAGGTGCGAGACGGCGCACCTGTGAAAGCGGTCTCCGCCGACTCTGCCAAGGCAGGAGGCTAGCCATGTCAAAGTTCTTCATCAATCGCCCGATCGTAGCCATCGTGATCTCGATCCTGACGGTAATCGTCGGCGCAATCACGATCGTCAGCCTCCCCGTGTCACAGTTCCCGGCGATCGCGCCCCCGGAAGTGCAGGTGAACACGACCTATGTCGGCGCGGATGCGCAAACGGTGGAAGAGTCAGTAGCCACGCCGATCGAGCAGCAGATGAGCGGCGTAGACAACATGAACTACATGTATTCGGTGAATTCGTCGACCGGTGAGGTGAGGCTGATCGTTGACTTCGACGTAAAGACCGATACGAATACGGACCTGATCCTCACCCAGATCCGGGAGACGCAAGCCGCCTCCCAGCTTCCTGTCGAAGTGACGAACTTCGGTGTGACGGTGCAGAAGACACTCACTTCGCCGTTGATGTTGATCAGTCTCTTTTCGCCTAGCGGTATCTATGACTCGAAGTTCCTGGCGAACTACGCGTACATCAATCTTTACGACCAATTGAGCCGCGTTCCCGGAATCGGCAGCGTTCAGGTGTTTGGCGCCGGCAGGTACGCGATGCGGTTGTGGGTAAAACCCGATCAACTGGCAAAGCTCGCCATCACCGTGCCGGAGATCGTGGCCGCTATTCAGTCGCAGAACACGGTGAATCCAGCGGGTCAGATCGGCGGCGAGCCCGCGCCAAAGGGCCAGGAATTCACGTACTCGGTCCGGGCGCAGGGCCGATTGACTACGCCTGAGGAGTTCGAACAGATCGTTGTCCGCGCTGCGCCAGATGGCGGCATCGTGCGAGTCAAGGACGTCGCTCGTGTTGAGATGGGGGCGCAAGACTATACGGTCACCAGCCATTTGAATGGAAACCCGAGCGCGCTCGTCGCCGTATATCAATTGCCGGGTTCAAATGCGGTGCAGGCGGCAGAAGGAGTCAAGAAGCTTCTCGCTGAGCAAAAGCACAGGCTGCCTCAAGGTATCGATTACACCGTTACCCTAGACACGACGCGCGCCGTATCGGAGGGGATTAAGGAGATCGTCAAGACACTGTTGATCGCCATTGTCCTGGTGATTATCGTGGTGTACATCTTTTTGCAAGGATGGCGCGCCACACTGATCCCGCTGTTGGCTGTGCCAGTTTCTCTCGTGGGGACCTTTGTCCTGTTTCCTCTGTTCGGCTTTTCTATCAACACGCTTTCGCTGTTCGGCCTGGTCTTGGCCATCGGACTGGTTGTTGACGACGCCATCGTGGTGGTGGAGGCGGTTGAGCACCACATCGAAGAAGGAATGTCGCCGAAAGATGCGACATTCAAGGCAATGGAGGAAATCTCGGGACCAGTGGTGGGCATCGCTCTGGTGCTTTCGGCAGTGTTCATTCCTACAGCGTTCATCCCCGGGATCACCGGGCGTCTTTACCAGCAGTTCGCGGTGACTATCGCGATCTCCGTACTACTTTCTGCCTTCAATGCGCTTACGTTGAGCCCCGCACTCTCGGCGATGCTGCTGCGGCCCCGGCAGAACAGCAGAGGTCTGCTGCGCAGGTTTTTCGATGGTTTCAATCGGATCTTCGCGCGGGCAACGGACGGCTATGTACGAGTTGCCGGCGGGCTCATCCGCAAAAGCGCGATTGCGTTCGGTGTCCTAATCGTGTGCGGAATCCTGGCGGGCTTCTTCAGCGCCAAGTTGCCCTCAAGCTTTCTTCCGGACGAGGACCAAGGTTACATGTTCATGAATCTGCAGCTTCCTAACGCCTCATCGCTGCAAAGGACGGAGGCCACCGCGCACTTGATCGAGGAAGTACTGGCCAAGACCCCCGGCATCGAATCAACGGCCAGTGTTGTCGGGTTCAGTCTTCTGAGCCTTACTCGGTCGAGCTACACCGCATTCTTCTTCGTCACTTTGAAGGAATGGAAGGACCGCCAGAAAAGGGAAGAGCAGTATCAGTTCATCCGACAGAACATAAACCGGAAACTTGCTGGTCTTCCGCAGGGGATTGCGTTCTCGTTCTCTCCGCCGGCGATTCCTGGCGTGGGAACCTCTGGGGGCTTCACCTTCGTTCTCGAGGACCGCTCGGGAAAGGACGTGGGATTTCTCGCCGACAATCTGAACAAGTTCCTTGCCGCAGCCCGCAAGCGTCCGGAACTCGCCTCCGTCAACACCACTTTCCTGCCAAGGGTTCCGCAGCAGTTCATCACTGTGGACAGGGACAAAGTGCTCAAGCAGGGCGTTGACATCAAGGACGTTTATCGAACGATTCAGGCGTTCATGGGAGGCTCTTTCATCAACTACTTCAACCGGTTCGGCCGGCAGTGGCAGGTGTACGTCGAGGCTGAGGGCGCTTATCGTGACCGCGCGGAGAACGTCGGCCAATTCTACGTTCGGAATCGAGCAGGTGACATGGTGCCGCTCTCCGCATTGACGAGATTTGAATCGCGTTCCGGTCCTGAATTCACCATGCGCTACAACCTCTATCGGTCCGCGCAGATCATCGGCAGTGCCGCGCCTGGATACAGCTCGGCGCAGGCGATGTCAGCCTTGGAACATGTTTTCGCAGAAACGATGCCTCCTGAAATGGGATACGACTACATGGGCATGTCGTTTCAGGAGAAGAAGGCCCAGGAAGGCGTACCTCCATCAGTGATCTTCGGCTTCTCGCTCCTGGTCGTCTTCCTAATCCTCGCGGCTTTATACGAGAGTTGGTCATTGCCCTTCAGCGTTTTGTTGAGTACGCCGGTCGCGGTGTTCGGAGCGTTCGCCGTCTTGTGGTTGCGCCGTGTGTTGGTTGGAACGTACTTGCCGGCATACATGGTGCAGATCGAAAGCGACGTGTATTCGCAGATCGGCCTCGTCATGCTGATCGGACTGGCGGCCAAAAACGCCATCTTGATCGTTGAGTTCGCAAAAGAGGCGTACGAGAAAGGAAAACCGCTGGCGGAGGCTGCGCTTGCTGCGGCAAGGTTGCGCTTGCGGCCCATCCTGATGACCTCGTTCGCGTTTGTACTAGGCTGCGTGCCGCTCTGGATCGCAAGTGGAGCTGGATCCGTCGCGCGCCAGATCATGGGCACGACGGTGATCGGAGGAATGCTGGCCGCCACGCTAATCGCTGTCTTCATTATTCCCATGCTGTTCGTGGTTGTGGAAAAGATATCGCGGAGAACGACAGGCGTCACAGTTGCGCCTGCGACATCGCCTTTGCCGGCGCACGGAGATGATTGAGATGAATGCGACCAAAGTGACAGTCGTCGTCGGCTACCTTGTCATGCTGTGCTCGGGTTGCGCCGTTGGGCCTAACT
>QIAR01000407.1 GCA_003225595.1 Acidobacteriota bacterium
CGGAAATACCATCCTCCAGTTTTTCCAGAAGTGGTCGAGAGCCGTGAAGTTGCTGCGTGCGACCGACATTGTAGTCACGTTCCGATTACTTAGCCGGCTGCATCGAAACCAGCGAAGTTACCCGCAGGCCATAGTTGATGTACACGTCCACGACATTGGTCGCGGTGTCGAAGGAAAGGTTCCACACATGCTCGATGATCATGTTGCGCGTGATGCGGCGTCCCGCATTGCGCATGAGATATTCGAGCAGCGCAATTTCTTTCGATGTAAGCTCGACCCGTCGGCCACAGCGTTCCACCCGACGTTCCACTCGATCCAGCGTCAGGTCATCCACCACCAGCGTCGATTCGGCCGGCATATGGCTGCGCCGCAGGAGAGCACGAATTCGGGCAGAAAGCTCGCTGAAAGAGAAAGGCTTCACCAGATAATCATCAGCTCCTGTATCCAGGCAGAGAACCCGATCTTCCACCCGGCTGCGGGCTGTCAATATCAGGATCGGCATGCTCGGCTTTTTCGTCCGCACCTGCCGCAGGATGGAGACCCCGTCCAGACGCGGCAGGTTCAGGTCGAGGATCACCAGGTCATAGTCGAACTCAGTCGCCATGGCGCGCGCCTGCTCTCCTTCGGCGGAAATATCAACCGCGTAATGTTCGGATTCCAGCCCTTTGCAAACGAAGCTGGCCAGGGCGGCATCGTCTTCGGCTATCAGGATTCGCATGAGCTTGCTCGAATTTGGAACGTCCCGATTCTAACTAGTCTTTAGCGGTTGGCGACGGGACAGGCCTCGCACCAAGGTCTCGCTTCCCCCAAAAGGGAACATGCTCCAAAAGAGAAGGATGGGGCACGACCTGTCGGGTCCCTCACTTCGCTTCGTCCCTAGTGTGCTTACACACTTGGCGGACTCTTGAAGAACGGCACTCACCGGGGAACCCCGAACGCCATCACTCCACAGTCATTCCGCCGAGGATAATCTCCATAAGCCCGGCCGCCGCTCGCTAGAGGAGCCGGCACCCTGAATGTGTTGAGTCAAGGAAAATGGAAGTCGCTGCTGGTGCCCGGCGGGCTGCTAGTACTTGCCGCCGGCTTGCTGCTCCATGGCAGATTCCTGAACATCCCAACTTCGGTCATCACCTTTTATTACTATGCAGTATTCAGCCTCGGGCTCTTACTTGCCTGGAGATTCCATTCCAGCCGGGTCCTGTTCGCGCTGCTGGTCTTGCTGCTGGCCGAAAAGGCCCTTGAGTTCTTCGCTGGCGGAAAGCTTCCCCAAGCGGGTCCGGGAATGGTCGCTTTTGATTGGATCGCCCTTCTTCTGCCGCTGAACTTTCTCCTACTTGCATTTCTACAGGAACGCGGTCTGACTCTTCCGCAAGTTGCCTCCCGACTGCTCTTAATCTTCTTTCAGTCGGTTTTGGTGGCTGTGCTGTGCCGGCCAGCTCGAGCGGGCGTGCCGGATCTGCTCAGCCACCCGTTGCTGAGCCGTCACCTATTCAGTTGGACGAAAATACCGCTGCTTGCCTTGCTAGCCTTTCTTGGGGCGTGCACGGCCTTACTCATCCGATCGCTTCGTCTTCACAAACCAGTGGAAAGCGGTTTTCTTTGGGCACTCATCGCGGCATTCTTGGCGTTCCAGTTTGGAGGCACAGGTCGCACGCCCAGCGCGTATATGGCAACTGCCGGGCTCGCTCTAGTAGCGGCTGTGATCGAAACCACATACTTCATGGCCTACCATGACGAATTGACAGGTTTGCCTGCTCGGCGTGCCTTCAATGAGGCTGTGCTCGCTCTCAAAGAGCAGTATGCCATCGCCATCGTCGACATTGATCATTTCAAGCAGTTCAACGACACCTATGGACACGAAACCGGAGACCAAGTCCTACGCCTGGTCGCAGCCCGGCTGGCGCGGGTTACCGGTGGGGGGAAAGCTTTTCGCTGTGGAGGAGAGGAGTTCGCGATTCTATTCCCCGAGAAATCCGCAAAAGACGTGGTGGGCCACCTGGAGCTGCTGCGAAGGATTATTGAAATCTCGACTTTCCGCTTGCGTGGCCAAGATCGTCGTAATCAAGTTCGACGCACTGAGGAACCCGGATCCGACCGGAGAAAGCCCGCCGGCGATCGCCGCCGTGGTTCGCGTGCGCATCAAGTTGCAGCACGGAGCAGAAACCGTGAATTGTCGGTCACGGTGAGCATCGGCGTAGCGGAAGCCGGCGCCAGGAATCGCGAAGTTGATCAGGTGATTGCGGCAGCGGACAAGGCGCTCTACCGGGCGAAAGCGGCGGGACGAAATCGAGTGGAGATGGCCAGCGGGTCTCGCGCCCGCGATTCGCGCGCGGCCAAGGAGGATATGGCGAGATCCTGAAGTTCAGCTCTGGGTTGGCAACCTCGGTGCCTGCACCTGCTCGCTTGGCGCCCTCAGAAAATTGTGCCCTACATTCGGAGCGCACAATTTATGTCCCAAGAAATCTGCGTTTCCCCTGCGCTCCCAAACTGCAGTTTCCTGTCCGGCTGAAGCCGAGTCGCAATGATAATTTCCACGTTGACCACGTCAAAGAAGGCAAGCCTTTTCTGATAACGAGCTTTCTTTGCGTATTCTGACGTGCATTCTCGACTGCATAACACGTCCACAAACTCCGTGCGCACTGTTACAATGATGCCAGTCCACGCTGTCCGCTGGAGAGGTGGCCGAGTGGCTGAAGGCGGCGGTTTGCTAATTCTACCTGCCCTGTTCGTGCTCACCGAGTTTCACGTATTTTGTTTGCATTACCGCACTCTCATTTGCGCCGAAACACCTCATTTGCGGCCTAGAGTCCAGCAAGAGTCCAGCAGGTTTTTCCCGTCCCGCGCTTCCCGGCACCACGACGGCGCCCACGACACCGGCGGCCGAAATTGAGGCTACGTCGATTACTCAAGACGGATCGCCCGTTGCTGCACCACGCCTGAAGCTGGTTACCGAAACCCCGACGACGGCCACCGTTGCACTCGATACCCTGTCGCCGGTCAGCGTGCATTGGACCGTCGGCGGTGCGGATCAGGGCAACAGCGTTTCCGTAATGGTCGATCTGCCGCAAGGCACAGATGTAGCGTTACGGGCCGAGGTGGCCGGCGCAGCTTCGGACGGTGAGTTCACGGCGTATTACCGGTTCGATTATCCGCAGCCGGACACCGACGATCAGGTCCGCGCGTACGCGCAGATTACGGACTCGCCCGGCACGATGCGCAGCACCAATACCCTGCCAGCCGTCGATCAAGGCCTTACCTCGCCATGGCCTGGCAGTAGCGACGCAGGGACCGCGCTAGTACCCTTGCTTGTCAACCTGCCGTCGCATGCGCATATTGACATCAAAGGCGACGCCAGCTTCGAGACCGGTGGCCAACTCTCGTTCTGGGATCATTCATTGCTACGCTGTGTTTGATCCTGGTTGTAGCCGTGATCATCGTGGCAATTGCGCGGGCCGTTTTTCATCGAGTACGGATGCGACACTGATCAAATGAATTGATGGCCTCCACTCTGAAACTCCAATCGGCCGCAGATTGAACAGAATCGACTCCTCAGGTTGGGGCGCACATCGAGGGACAGCCATGGGAGAATGAATGAAATCGCCGAGCATGAAACACGTGAGTTGATCAGGTTGAAGCACCACTGCACATGAATTGAAAACTACCGATTTAGCCGAAAGGTTCTTTGTTTTCGGGACCAGACCTCATGCGCCTGACGGAGCACCACCGAGCATGAAAATAGCGGTCACGTGCCCCAACACTGCCACTTTGTGCCTACTCAAGCTGAACCAGGCTCTACATGCGTAAAAACGCACAGCCAGTATGTGTCGTTGTTTGTGTCGTAACGCGACCATCCCTACCCTTATCGGCGGAGTTCACTCGGTGTTGCTCAAGTACACCTAGATGGCAGGAGGAATGCGTCAAACCCGCATAAACATTGCCCGTGAGTATCATTCGGACTTCTTTGGTGTCGCGTCATCTCGGAAAGTTCGAGATTTGACACTCTAACGGGTGCACAGGTGAACCTCCAAAAGAGAAGACAAGAGGACCCCGGAGTTTTCTGCCGTGGAGTCTATAACATTGAACCGGCCGCGGCTCTTTCACTTACTACATTGCGCTGACCGACCGTTAAAGAGTGCCGAGTGCTAGAGTCATTCCATGCTGTCGCTCCAGCCGATGCCGCTGCGGAAGCCGGGTTTGCCGTTCGATGATTTTGTATCCCACAACCCCATTGTCTCGTCCCAGCCTACAGAAGCGAGGGAAGTGCCGTCCGGGCTAAAGGCCACTTGCCACACCTGATTCTTGTGGTAACGGAAAACCTTTCCTGTAATCTCGTCCTCCGGTCCGAGGTTCCACAGCCTCACCACTCCGTCCCAACC
>QIAR01000408.1 GCA_003225595.1 Acidobacteriota bacterium
CGATGGGTTATTAAAGACAAGCAGGTCCGCGGACCACGCATCTCCGCCTACTTCGGGACCGAAGTCTGCTTGAAATTCAGTCGGTACGAAGACACTCCTGCTGCCATCTAAGTTATTAAGGCCCGCCATGACTTTTGAATTGGATTATCATTCCAGAGTGCAACGGCAGATCGGATTTTCAATCCTGTTTGTGGCCTTAGTGCTGGTGCCCGGGCTCCAGGCACAGATCCACGGGGTGCCGCCGTCAGTCACCTCGATGGGGCCAGGGAGAGGCTTGACCCCAGGCGTACCGGCGAGCGTCACATCGCTCGGACCGAACGGCTTCCTGCCAAACGATCAATTCTTTACTGTTCCGAACTGCTGCATCAACCCGTGGTTCCCGCGAAACCCGAACCCACCGCGGTTCCGCGGCCGTCATCACCGGTTTTTCTCGTTCTTCCCGGCGGCGGTGCCGGTGTATACGACACCGTACTATTCGGAGGTCGTCCCTGGCCCCGTAGATGACTCCATGGAAGAGGAGGACTATGCGGGGGGACCAACCATCTTCGACCGTCGCGGGCCTGGGCGCCGCGCACATGCATATGACGACCGCTTCTCGAGTCGCTATGGGTCGGCCGCGCCTGCGACTAGCGCAAAGCTGGAGCCCGAGGCAACCCAAGCCATAGCTGTAACGGATCAGCCCGAAACCGTGCTCGTCTTCAAAGATGGCCACAAGTTGGAAGTGAAGAACTACGCCATTCAGGGCGATCTGCTATACGACCTCACGCCGGGACACACGCGGAAGATTTCGCTGGCCGATTTGGACATGTCGGCCACTCAGAAGCAGAACGACGATCGAGGGATTGATTTTCAACTGCCTGCTCGTACGAACGGCAACTGATCTCCATGCGAAAGCGGATCGCCATCGCGTTGCTGGCGGCGGCCGCAACCCTGCCGCCCCTTCCTGGACAGGTCAGGATCAGCGCGCGTTCACCTAGTACTCCAGGCTTTGTAACGCCGCAACCTCTTGCCGCATCGCCCCGCGGCATCACTATCACCTTCGGACAACCGCAACCGCTACCAAGAGTGTTCCCGCGCCGCTTCTTTCCAACAGAGTTCTTCTTAGGCGAACCGCTATTCGCGGATTATCCGACGACGGTCACGCAACAAACGCCACCAGTGATCGTGGTTGAAACTGTCCCGGGCACGGCTGAAGCTAAGGACGAGAAGACACCCGCAGCGGCGCCGCTGCTGATCGAATGGCGAGGAGATCGGTACGTGCGCTTCAATGGTTCGCAGCAAAACGCGAGCTTGGTGGGGGAACAGCGAGGACAGCCTGATTACGTTGAAGAATTCGGAGTAGGAGGAGCACATGTGGCCCGTGCCCACAAGAGCCTTTGGAACAAAGAGGCGAGCGAAATACCCTCGGCAGTGCTGGTCTTCCGGGATGGTCGACGGGAAGAAGTGAGCAGTTACACCATTGTCAGCGGAGTGATGTATGTCAACTCTGATTTCTGGACTAGCGGCTCATGGACCGAGAGAATCCAACTCGCCGATCTTGATGTGCCCACGACTTTCAAGCTCAATCAAAAACGAGGAGTCAAGTTTGTCCTCCCTGCCGCTCCGAATGAGGTAGTGACACGGCCCTGAGGGCATCATAAGACTGCGATCGGACGAATTAATTGCTAGACCCTTGGCCTCAATAGGCCTACCCCCAGCGCAAGTAATCCCACCTTGGCAGGGCGTGCCCTCTGCTTGCCGTCGGATAGCCCGCACATGGTATAATTATTATGGGTCTGAGACCAATTAACTTACTGTAAATACAATTACTTAGGTAAATGTCTCAGGTCCTGAAAAACACCCGAGATGTCACCCATTTTGCTACCGCATAAATGCTAAATGCTGAGTGCTAATTGCTGGGATCTGCAGCGGTTGCTAATGGCCAAAAGCTAGGAGCTAAAAACTGATCTATGCCTGACGATCAGAATCCGCAACTTCCACTCACCCCACCGCCCGGCGACGGCGGACACGGCGCTGCGAACATTCAACCGGTCAACATTGAAGAGGAGATGCGGCGGTCGTATCTCGACTATTCCATGTCGGTGATCATCGGCCGTGCCCTGCCCGAGGTGCGCGACGGGTTGAAGCCCGTGCATCGGCGCTTGCTCTACCACATGCACGACATGGGCCTGCTGCACAACCGCAAGTACGTCAAGTGCGCCAAGGTGGTCGGCGAGGCCATGGGCAAATACCATCCCCACGGCGATGCCGCGCTGTATGACGCGCTGGTTCGGATGGCGCAGCCCTTCTCGCTGCGATACCCGCTAGTGGATGGTCAGGGAAATTTCGGTTCCGTGGACGGAGACCCGCCCGCGGCCATGCGATATACCGAGTGCCGCCTCACGCGGATCGCGGAAGATCTGAACGCCGACATCGACAAGGACACGGTGGATTTCGTTCCGACCTACGATGACTCGAACGTCGAACCTACCGTCCTGCCGTCGCGCATTCCGAATCTGCTGGTTAACGGCTCGAATGGCATTGCCGTCGGCATGGCGACCAATATCCCGCCGCACAATCTTACGGAGATCGTCGATGCCGCGATTACGCTTGTCAATAACCCCACTGCACAGCTCGCCGACCTGCTGAAGTTCGTGCAGGGCCCCGACTTCCCCACTGCCGGCATCATTCACGGCAAGAGCGGAATCTTCGAAGCATACAGAAACGGCCGCGGCCGCTTCATGATGCGCGCCAGAGCAGCTATCGAGAACATCAACAAAGACCGTCAAGCCATCATCGTCACCGAGATTCCCTATCAGGTAAACAAGGCGCGGCTGATCGAGCGTATCGCCGAACTGGTCAACAATAAGAACATCGAAGACATCTCCGACATTCGCGACGAGAGCGACCGCGACGGCATGCGCATCGTGATCGAGCTCAAGCGTGGCGGCGAGCCGCAGCTCGTGCTCAACCAGCTTTTCAAGCACACGCAGATGCAGGAAAGCTTCAGCATGATCCTGCTCGCCGTGGTCAACGGACAGCCCAAGGAGTTGGGTCTCGTCCAGGCCATCAGACATTTTATTAATCACCGCGTGGACGTAGTTCGTCGCCGGACCTCCCACCTCCTGGCCAAGGCCAAAGAGCGCGAGCACATTCTCGAAGGCTACCTGACCGCGCTCGATCATCTCGACAACGTCATCATCATCATTCGCGCCAGCGCCAACCGTGGCGAGGCTCGCGACAGCTTGGTCGCATACTTCGGTGGCAAGAAAATCGAAATCAACACCACCGGCCGGCCGCCCAAGCACGATCCCGAGAAGCCGTTCACTACCACGCAGGCGGACGCGATTCTCGAATTGCAATTGCACCGCTTGACCAAGCTCTCCATCGATGAAATCACCAAGGAATTGAATCTCACGCGCGAGAACATTGCCGAGTATGAATCCATTCTCGCCTCCGAGAAAAAGCTACGTGGCGTGATCGTGAAGGAACTCGAAGAAGTTAAGAAGATGTATGGCGACGCGCGGCGCACCGTGATCGAAGACGAAGCCGCCGAGATCAAGCTTGAAGACCTGATCGCAGATGAGCAGGTAGCCGTCACCGTAAGCCACTCCGGTTACATGAAGCGCACGGCGATCTCCACCTACCGCATGCAGCGGCGCGGGGGCAGCGGACGCATGGGCATGAAAACGCGTGACGAAGATTTCGTCGAACATCTCTTCATTGCCTCAACCCACGCCTACATTCTCATCTTCACCAACACTGGGCGCGTCTACTGGCTGAAAGTGTACGAAATTCCCGACGTGGGTGCTGCCGGCAAGGGCAAGCATGTCGGAAACCTCGTGGGCCTGCAGCCCGGTGAGACCGTGCGCACCATGCTTGCTGTCAGGAGTCTCGAGGAAGAAGGCAAATACGTGTTCTTCGCCACCCGCAACGGCACCGTGAAGAAGACCGACCTGAAGGATTTCTCGCACGTGCGGTCGATGGGCATCATCGCCATCAACATCGAAAAAGGTGATGAACTGGTGGCGGCGCGCCTCACCGACGGCCAGCAGATCGTTTTCCTGGCTTCCCATGACGGCCAGGCCATCCGCTTTGATGAGAACGACGTCCGCTCCATGGGACGCAATGCCACCGGCGTGCGCGGCATGCACCTGGACAAGGGTGACTACATTGTCGGCATGGCCACTACGCCCAAGCCGGGCGCCAGGCCCGTTCAGGCGCCCCCTGCGGAGGGTGAGAGCAAAGGCGATGGAGGGTCGGGCGTATCACCCGCTCAGGGCAAAGTCCCTGAGGTGGTGGACGTAACCAAGAAGGGCACG
>QIAR01000154.1 GCA_003225595.1 Acidobacteriota bacterium
AAGCCTTTGACCGGCGGGACCGGACGAGTGAACGCGAGAAGTTCTACATTACGTCCCACTATTACAACATTGTTAGCGGAGATATGCCGCAGGCCATCCAGACCTGCGAGCTGTGGGCGAAGGCATATCCACGAAACGACACTCCTGTGAACAACTTGGCGGTAGCCTACAGTATTCTGGGCCAGCATGAGAAGGGGCTTACAGAAGCTCAGGAAGCCGTCCATCGCGAGCCAAACAATGCCAGCAACATCGCGAACCTGGGTTTCGCATATCTTGCCTTGAATCGCTTGGACGAAGCCAGAAGCATTTTCGAGCAGGGACTGGCGCACACACCCGATAACCTTGGAGCTCGCCTTGGAATGTACGCAATTGCCTCCCTTCGGGGCGATACCAAAGCCATGGAGCCGCAGGAAGCCTGGGCACTCGGCAAACCGGTGGCTGAGGGAGTCTTTTGGGTGATTGAGGCGGATACGGCGGCCTATCACGGCAAGCTAGCAACTGCAAGTGAACTGTTCCGACGCTCGGTCGCAGCGGATCTGCGAGACAACTTGAGGGCGAATGCCGCGGCTGCAAAGGCTGATGCCTCTCTGTGGCAGGCTGAGTACGGCTACCTGGAACCGGGTCGCCAGGGTGCTATCGCTGCACTGGCTGTCACACCCAATGTGCCGGCGAAGATCATGGCTGCCCTGTCCTTCGCAGAAGTCAAGGATGCTTCGCACGCGGAAGCGATCGCCAAGGAACTGAGCCAGCGCTTCCCTAATGACACCCAGCTCAACAACATCTGGTTGCCGACTATCCGGGCTAAGGTCGAAATCAGCCGCGGCAATCCCGCAGAGGCGATAAAGCTCCTTCAGACTGCTCTGCCGTACGACCTGGGACAAAACCCACCTCTCCCCTCTCTCTACCCTGCTTACCTTCGCGGGCAAGCTTACCTGCGAGCGCAACAAACCAATTCCGCCGCCGCTGAGTTCCAGAAAATCCTCGACCACAAGAGCATTGTGGGGAACACACCGGTCGCCACCCTGGCTCACCTCGGCCTTGCCCGTGCCCGCGCTATGTCAGGCGACACCGCCGCCGCTCGCACCGCCTACCAGGATTTTTTCGCTCTCTGGAAAGACGCCGACCCGGACCTCCCCCTCCTCAAGCAGGCGAAGGCGGAGTACGAGAAGTTAAAGTAATCGGCATTCGAAAATCAAAAAATCAACCATCGTGGAGGATGCATGATCAGCCGCTTGTGGCACGGGTGGACGAGCCGGGAGAACGCCGACGCCTACGAAGATTTGCTCCGGAGAGAGATTCTTCCTGGGATTCACCGGGTAAAGGGCTACAGAGGCGCGTTCTTGCTGCGGAAGGACGCAGGCGATGAGATCGAGTTCGTCCACGCTTACAATGTTTGATTCGATGGATGCAGTGCGTGCATTTGCCGGAGACAATTATGCAGTCGCGGTCGTACCGGCGGAGGCGAGAAAACTGCTGTCGCGATTCGACGCGAGGTCGGAGCACTACGAGACAATTCTGCGATTGGAGTGAGTGGCAATTTGCGATTTTTGATTTTCCATTTGACGATTAGCACAGCGCAGCTGACACCGATTGGAGTTTGTCGAAGAGCTTCTAGCACAGCGGTTGTATAGGTTTTTGCGATTCCACCCTTCCGGATAGTAAGTTTGCAAGATGTGAGCCCGCAATGCACCTAGAACTTTCCACCATCCAGGCGGCGCAAAAACTGCTGCGGCGATATCTGGCGGTTACCCGGCTGGTGCCTGCGCCGTGGCTTGCCCGGCAAACCGGCGCGAACATCTACCTCAAGCTCGAAAGCGACCTGCCCACGGGATCCTTCAAACCTCGCGGTGCCCTATACACGCTTTCGGTGAATCTGCCCCGCCAGCCAATCAGGGAAGTGATTGCGGCGAGCACGGGAAACCACGGTGCCGCCGTCGCCTATGCCGCGCATCTGCTGGGCCTGCCCGCGAGAATTTTTCTCCCCGAGAATCCGAACCCGGTGAAGCGAGCCCGAATCGCCGAACTGGGCGCGACCATCGTGGAACATGGTCGTGATATCACCGATGCCTTCCGGCATGCCTTGGTGTACGCGCAACAAGACGGCATCTATTTTCTGAACGACGCGACAGACCCGGATATCACTGCCGGTCCCGCAATCATTGGGTGCGAAATTCTTGAGCAGCTACCTGCGACCGATGCGATCTACGTGCCTATGGGTGACACGGCCCTGATCAGGGGAATCGCTGCAGCCTTGAAACATCTATCGCCCAAAGTGAAGATCATCGGTGTGCAGGCGGAGCGTGCGCCTTCCTACTACCTGTCCTGGAAGCGCGGTGAAGTTGTGACTACCGACACGTGCGACACGGTTGCCGACGGTCTGGCCACGCGCATCCCTGATGAGAGAAATGTCGGTGCTATTCGCGAAATGGTGGATGATGTTCGTCTGGTCAGCGACGAGCAAATGCTCGAGGCGATTCGACATTTGCTGATCGAAGAACATGTAGTTGCCGAGCCCGCCGGTGCTGCGACGACGGCGGCACTCCTCAGCTCGGATCGATCACCAGGGGTGAACATTGTTCTAATCGTGAGTGGTGCGAATGTCTCGCCGGACGTGCTGCAGCGCGCTTTGTGCGCTTAGCCGAGGCGGCGAGTAGGAACACCGTCCCCCGGAGATTTCCAGACTCGAACCCAAGTTGAAAAATTGAGCTTGGGCGGGACCGCTGAACCACAGTGCTTAACCCCACCTGTTGGGGTCACCCGATCAGTTAGCCACAACTTCTGGCGTTTTCCAGATTGAGTCCGGTACCATGCCATCGACCTGTAACTTTCTTATTGACAATAAACCTTTTAGGCGTAAGATGTGGTCAAAAGTGGTCTAAAGTGGTCATAACAGTACAGCTCGTGGGCAGCGGTGATTAGAGAAGAGGCGCCAGTGGGATTTGAGACTGACACCCTGAAAAACAGCCCCGGCGAACCGTCAGTGACCGATATTTTGACTGCTTTTACCTCCCTCGCTGTTCTTTTGACAGCTGTCACGAAGTCCCAAAGCCCGGTAAAGGGCAAAGCGCATGTTTCGCGGCAATCACCCAACCCGCGTGGACGAAAAAGGGCGCCTCAAGGTCCCCGCGGAGTTCAAGCGCGTGATCGACGAGAAGTACGGCACGCAATTCTACATCACCAGGTTAGACGGGAAGGTTGCTCAAGTGTATCCCTTCGAGGAGTGGGAACGGATCGAGCAGAAGCTGGCGGGGCTCTCCACCTTCAACCCTACGAAGAAAAAGTTTTTGGACCGGGTGAACTACTACGGGCAAGTCGTCGAGATGGATGGCCAGGGGCGGTTGCTGATTCCGCAACTGTTGCGCGATTCGGCACAGATCAAGGGCGAAGTGGCGGTGTTGGGAAACCTAACTTACTTGATCGTGCGCAACCTGGAGGCGTTCCGCAGAGAGATCGAGGAGCAGTCGTTCACGCCAGAGGATGAGAAGACGCTCGACGAACAGGGCATTTAGTGGACCAAGGGTTTGGGAACGACACCCCCCAGCGGGGTGGGCATGGACAGCAGGTTGGCCATGTTTCGGTTCTTTTAAAAGAAGCGATCGACTTTTTAGCCGTCCGGCGTGGCGGGACATATATCGACGCCACGGTGGGCTTGGGCGGGCACAGTTACGAAATCGCAAGACGCCTCGGCGCACCGGGTCATTTGATTGGGCTCGATAAAGATCCTGCGGCGCTGGAGGTAGCCCGCGCGCGGCTAATCGCCTCCGGAGAGGCCGAAATACAGCCTGCCGAGGAATCCGGCGTATCGCAGCCCTCCCCACAATTCGAGGGTGATTCGCCGGAGATCAGGCTGCTGCACGGCTCGTTCGCAGAAATCGGTCAGCGGTTCGGAGCAGCTTCGGCTGACGGGCTGCTGGCTGATCTCGGCGTGAGCAGCCTGCAATTGCAAGACGCGGCGCGGGGATTCAGTTTTCAGGCGGAAGGACCGCTCGACATGCGGATGAACCCGCAAGCCGAGCTGACCGCTGAACAAGTGGTAAACCAGTTCGACGAGCGTGAGCTTGCCGATCTGATTTACGAATTCGGTGAGGAAAGGAGGTCGCGGAGAATCGCCAGAGCCATTGTCCGGTCGCGGCCGATACGCACTACCTCGCAACTCGCGGAAGTCGTAGCAGCCGCGGCCCGGTCAATGAAACATGAGCGGGTTCATCCTGCGACACGCACTTTTCAAGCTCTCCGAATCTTCGTAAACCGCGAGCTGGACGACCTGCGGAAGCTGCTCGAAGCGGCGCCGCAGTTGCTGAAGCCGGGCGGAAGGCTCGTGATCATCAGTTTCCACTCGCTGGAGGACCGAATGGTGAAAGACGCCCTTCGCGACGGAGTGAAGCAGGGTCACTACCAGCTACTGACGAAAAAGCCAGTAACGCCCGCGGAAGAAGAGATTGGTCGCAATCCGCGTTCCCGCAGCGCGAAATTGCGGGCCGCCGAACGAGTTTAGCTTGCAAGTTGCCCCAGAAGACCAGCCGGAAGCTACCGGCACGGTACAGGCGGGCTGAAAAAGATTTCGGGCGGGCTGTGTGGCGCACATGTAGGTGTCGCGCAGGTCGTGTCGCACAGGTATACGTTGCGCAGGTAGGTGTCGCGCAGATAGGTGTCGGACACGTACAGCCTGCACAACCGTGAAAGAGCGGGCCTTCAGGCCCGCGTAAGGGGTTGTTAAGAGTTTCGGGCTTTAGCCCCTGTGGTTTTGGTTTCTGTGGGAGCAAGCTTTCGGGACGGCATCGCCTTCACAAAAGCGAAACAAAATTTTCCTACCTCTCTCTCGATGCCGTTCCGGAGAGGGTCAGGATAAGGCGGAGGCAAGGGATATGTACACGGGCACATTGATTGAAGAACTGATCGCGACAGTAGAGCGGGCGGAGAAGCATGCTCGCGCGGTAAAAGCAGCTGTGGAACTGGAAAACTGGTACCCGGTTACGCACTCGGGACTTGGGGCGGTCGAACAGAATCTACTTGGGGTAAGGTAAATGTTGGCAGCGGCGGTGGCAGCTCAAGGCGCAACTCCTTCCAGCCGGCGTACACCGTGCTGGAAAGGTACACCGGAAATTTATTTTTCCAAGGCGATCGACAATTCACGCTTGGTGAAAGTCGAAGATCCTGGTCGGAGCCACGAGATGAAGCAATTCGGCATTGCGCTTTGCTGCCTGTTTCTGCTGGTCATGACCTACGCCTGGCAGCATTTCAAAGCTATTGAATACGGCTACAGGATTGAGTCGCTCAAGGTGCAGCGCGATGGACTGATTGAAATGAACCGGGCGCTTCATCTGGAAGAAGCGTCGTTACGGGATCCCGAGCGCATCGACGTGTTGGCTCGAAAGTTGGGTCTGCAGTCGCCGCAAGCGGGACAGGTCCTGCACTTGGACACCACGTCACTGGATGCTGGGGCGCCAGTATTGGCGAGCGTGGCTCCAGTCGCGGCGATTCGAGCTCGGTAGCGAGGTCTAGAGGACGGGCGCCCTTGGCGTTTAGGCCGGGCGAAACTGGATGAGTCTTGGCTGGCGGCTTCCGCTCCATCAGCGGGCCGCCAGGTTCGTCTAGGGGAGGAATACGCTGCGAAAAACTTGCGAACTGTCGCGGATCCGGGAGGGCAAGGCTGCCAACCGTGCCTTCCCTTCTGCTGAAGCGCTGCTCGGAATGACAAACACAAAGTCAATCAGGTTCCCTGCAGCCATAAATCACTGCTCCACCCAAAACCTCTTTCTCACGGTTCATCCGGGATAAGATCGTGCCGGCGAGTAATTCCCGCATCGGCGCAAGCTACAGGCTCTATCTCCTCGGCGGAATTCTTCTTCTCTGGTGTTGTGCCATTTGCCTGCGTCTGGTCTACCTGCAACTCTTCCGTTACGGCGACTTTGAACAGCGCGCACAACGCCAACAGCAGCGTACGATCGACGTCTCACCCAAGCGTGGGATTATTTACGATCGCGCCGGGCATGAACTCGCCATGTCCATTTTGGTGGACTCTGTCTTTGCGGTGCCCAGCGAAGTTCCCGATCCGGCCACCACCGCCGGCTTGCTCGGTCGCGTGCTGAACATAGATCCCCGGGAACTGCTGGCCCGCTTCAAGTCATCTCACACGTTCTGCTGGGTGGCTCGCAAGGTCGATGCCGATACCAGCAACCGAATCCGCGCCATGAACCTGCGCGGCATTTACTTCCAGAAAGAGTCCAAACGTTTCTATCCCAAACGTGAACTCGCGGCGCAAGTGCTCGGCTATGTCGGCATGGATGATGAGGGCCTGAGCGGGATCGAACGCACCTACGACGAGCAGTTACACGGCAAGCCGGGGCAGATGTTGATTTCGGTGGACGCGCGGCGCAAGTGGTTCGGTCGCGTCGAGAAGCAGCCTGAGCCGGGCGACAATCTCGTCCTTACGGTTGATGAGGAAATTCAGTACATCGCCGAACATGAACTGCAGCGGGCGATGCTGGAGACGCACGCTGCTGCCGGCACCGTGATTGTCGAAAATCCGCACACCGGCGAAATCCTGGCACTGGCCAACCGGCCCACCTTCAATCCGAACGTCTCGAAAGGAATCAGATCCGAGGCGCTGAAGAACCGCGCCGTGAGCGATGTCTACGAGCCTGGTTCGACTTTCAAGCTGGTCACGATTTCGGCGGCGCTGGAAGAAAAGCTCACCCGTCCCAACGAGATCTTCGACTGCCAGAAGGGATCGATCGTGATCAACGGCATGCGCATTCGCGATCACAAGGCCTTCGGCCTGCTGCCAGTTTCGGGCATCATCGCCAATTCGAGCGATGTGGGAGCCATCAAGATCGCTCTGCGATTGGGAGAAGACCGCTTCTACAAGTACATTCGCGCCTTCGGATTCGGCCAGCAGACGGGCATCGAACTACCGGGCGAGACGCGCGGGCTGGCCAAGCCGGTGAACCGGTGGTCCAAGGTTTCAATCGGCGCGATTTCGATGGGCCAGGAGATTGGCATTTCACCGCTGCAATTGGCGGCTATGGTTTCAACCATCGCCAATGATGGCCAATGGGTCGCGCCGCGCATCGTGGCTGCCTCAACCGCTCCGCAGAGCGCTCCGCAGATGGCAGTGTTTCATCCCGCGTCCGAGCGGCGCGTCATTTCGCCGCTGACCGCCGCCCACATGAAAGAGATGATGCAGGGAGTAGTGCTGCACGGCACTGGGCGCAAGGCAGTCCTGGACGGCTATTCTGCGGCAGGCAAGACAGGCACGGCGCAGAAGATCGATCCTGCGACCGGTTCATATTCGCGTAGCAAATACGTCGCCTCTTTTGCTGGCTTCGCTCCCATAAATGATCCAGCGGTAACCGTGGCCGTGATCCTGGATTCTCCAGCGGGCCTGCACCAGGGCGGACAAGTGGCAGCGCCAGTGTTTCAGAGAGTGGCGCAACAGGTTATGGAGTACCTGCACGTGCCGCATGACGTGGAATTGCCGCCCAACCAACAGATACTTCTCGCCGCACGACACGCGAAAGATGAAGACCTGGCGGAAAGCTCGCCCGATCATTTAGGCGCCGCTCTTGAAGTGGCGGAGGTCATTCCTACAGAAGCTGTTTCTGTTCCTGCTTCTCTCAGCACGATGTCGGCTCCGAAGTCTTTGCCCGCGCCAGCTGACAAGGTTGTGCCAGCCGCTCTTAAAGAGAGGGCGGTCGTGCCAGGGACGGCGGTTTCGAGAGAAACAGAGCAGCCTCCAAATCTGGCAGCTGAAACGAAGTTGTCTTCCAGCGGGACCGTCGTTCTGGATGTGGAACAGGGCGGTATCGCGGTGCCCTCGTTCATTGGGAAGACAGTACGAGGCGCCATCGAAGCAGCGCAAGAGGGGGGACTGGAACTCGATGTAGTGGGCAGCGGCATCGCCCGCGAACAGTCGCCTGTCGCGGGATCGCATGTGGGTGCCGGGACTCGGGTGCTGGTGAGATTTGAGCGGTGAAAGCGAAGCGCGCTACGGCCCCTAACGTGCCTAAAGCGGCCCGCATCATTTTCCTGGTACCAAAGCGGGTGAAGTGTTCGTGACAACCGACCAGACGCCGGCGCTACACAGCGCTGCAATATAATCCAATCAATGAATTTCCTACAACTCCTGGATGGGGCAGAGGTGTTGTCCCAGCGCGGCAACCCTAACGTTAGCGGTGTCGAATACGACTCGCGACGCGTGCGGCCGGGCGACGTTTTTGTCGCCATGCGGGGAGAATCGAGCGACGGCAACAAATTTATCGACAAGGCAATCGCTGCCGGAGCAGTCGCAGTTGTCACGGACTCTGCCAGCGAAAAGCCGAGGCCGGGGGTGGCGTGGGCCCAAGTGCCACACGGGCGCAGGGCACTAGCACGTCTGAGTGCCAACTTCTACGGGCGTCCCGCCGAGCGGCTCGCCATTATGGGTATCACCGGGACCAACGGCAAGAGCACGACCACGTTTCTGGTGGAATCTATCCTCAAGGCTGCGGGCCGCCAGAGCACATTAATTGGGACCATCGAGTATCACGTCGCCGCGAGGATTCTTCCAGCGACACACACCACTCCAGAAGCACTGGAATTACACCAGATGCTGGCGGAGGCGCTGGCCAGTGGCGCCACAGAAGCTTTGATGGAAGTTTCCTCGCACGCCCTTTCGGAGCAACGGGTGTTCGGCATCCCCATCGATGTTGCGGTGTTCACGAATCTCACCCGCGATCACCTCGATTATCATCACACCATGGACGAGTACTTCGAGGCCAAGCAGGCGCTTTTCGCGGGCTGCGGAACCGAGCCACCGCGCTCGGCTGTGATCAATATCGATGACGAATCCGGGCAGAAGCTCGTCAAGGAGAACAAGAGACATTCGCAAGTCTTTACTTACGGCCTCGCTAGCGGGGATTTTTACGCGAAAAACATTCAGATCACGTCGCGAGGAACGCGTTTTCAGCTGATCACACCCGGGGAAACGATTCCCATTTGGTCGCCGCTGATCGGCAAGGTGAATGTGTACAACATTCTTGCGGCCGCGGGCGCCAGCTATGCCCGTAGCTGCGGCGGGGAAGCGATTGCGAACGGGATTGCAGCTCTCACTCGTATGCCGGGGCGTTTCGAGCGCGTGGATTGCAGCCAGCCATTCACCGTGGTTGTCGACTACGCTCACACCGACGACGCGCTCCGGAACTTGACAGCGCTGGCGCGTGAGTTCGTCCTACAGGCCGGACAAAAGGGGCGAGTGATTACGCTCTTCGGCTGCGGTGGCGACCGCGATCGCAGCAAGCGCCCACTGATGGGAGAAACGGCTGGCCGGGGCAGCGACTTTGTGGTGCTGACTTCGGATAATCCACGCAGCGAAGATCCCCTCGCCATCATCAACGATGCCCTCGTGGGCTTGCAGCGCTCCGGTACGAAGTACGCAATGGAACCTGACAGGCGAGCGGCCATTATCCTGGCAGTTCGCAAAGCGCGCCCCGGCGACATCGTCTTGATCGCCGGTAAGGGTCACGAAAAAGTCCAGGTGACCCGTGAAGGTTCGATCCCCTTTGATGACGTTGAGGTAGCACAACAGATCCTGGGGGAAACAGGCTACGAGTGCGGCGAAGCCAAGGCAACGGGAGCCGGAAAGAAAGTATGAAGCTGCCGCTTTCGCGCGTCGCTGAATTTCTTTCCGCCACCGGCGAGTTTGATCACCGAGCGATTGCCGAAGGGTATTCCATTGACTCGCGAACGCTTCGGCCCGGCGACCTCTTCTTCGCTGTGAAGGGAGAGCGACTGGATGGGCACGACTTCGTGGAGCAAGCGCTGGCAAAAGGCGCCGCTGCGGCCGTGGTCCGCAAAGACCAACTAGCACGCTATTCGGTCAAAACGCGGCTCCTGGCTGTGGAGGACACGCTGGTGGCGCTGCAAACCTTGGCCACTGCGGTTCGACGACTTTGGGGAAAGCTGGTCGTTGGGGTGACCGGTTCAGCCGGCAAGACCACGACCAAAGAGGCGATCGCACACCTCCTCGCAACGCGCTACCGTGTTTTGAAGTCCGAGGGCAATTTCAACAATCATTTTGGATTGCCATTGATGCTGCTCAAACTGCAACCTGAACAGGAAGTCGCGGTCATCGAAATCGGTATGTCGCATGCCGGGGAAATCGCGGCTTTAGCGAAAATCGCGCAGCCCGAGATTGGCGTTGTCATCTGCGTTGCACCCGTCCACCTTGAGTTTTTCAATTCGGTTTCTGAGATCGCGCGCGCCAAGTACGAACTGATTGCGTCTTTGCCGGCAGGGGGCACAGCAGTGCTGAACGCGGACGACGAATATGTCTCTCAATTCGGCCGGGACTTCAAAGGCAAGGTCGTGAGATTTGGCTTGAAAGCGCCCGCAGATATCCGGGCGGAACACATTCAGCAATGTGGGGCTCTCGGCTCAGAGTTCGACCTGGTCGTTGATGGTTGCCGCGAGAAAGCCACACTGCCGCTGGTCGGAAATCACAACGTCTCTAACGCCCTCGCCGCCGTGGCAGTCGCGCTGGAGCGCGGGTTAACACCTTCCGAGGCGGTTGAGGCGCTGAGAACCTTGGCACCCGCTGATAGACGCGGGCAGGTCGTTCAACTGGGCAACATCACGGTCATCAACGATTGCTACAATTCCAATCCGAAAGCCCTCAATGCGATGGTCGATGTGCTGGCTGCCATACCGGCAAAGCGCCACATTGTGGTTGCAGGTGAGATGCTGGAACTCGGGTCATCCGGCGAGGAATTGCATCGCAGAGCGGGCCGGCACATGGCAGAGAAGAAGATTGATGTTCTCCTTGGGGTACGCGGTCTAGCGCAGCCGATGGTCGAAGCCGCGCGCCAGGCCGGGATACGAGCCGAATTCGTGCCTACACCGGAAACAGCGGGCGAGTGGCTGGCGCAAGAAACCCGTGCGGGCGACATGGTGCTGCTGAAAGCATCGCGCGGTGTAAAGCTGGAACGCGCTCTGGAAACTTGGCAGTCGCGCCAGGCCATAGTTCCCAGCGGCCGGAATTGAGATCGTGAGTCGGGACGGAGGCTGATTGCTTTATTGGCTGCTCTATCTAAAGCTGTTCCATTACTTCCCGCCGTTCAGAATTTTCCGCTACCTGACTTTTCGCACCGCTTTTGCCAGTCTGACAGCGCTGTTCACCGGGCTCATCGTGGGTCCGCTCGTGATTGGCCGGCTGCGCGAGTTCCAGATAGGCCAATACATCCGCGAAGAAGGGCCTAAAGCTCACCAGAAGAAATCTGGCACGCCCACGATGGGCGGCTTGCTGATTGCAATCGCGATCGTCGTGCCCACACTGCTGTGGGCCGATTTGACGAATCCTTTTGTATGGATCGCCGTGCTTTCGACTTGTGCCTTCGCCGCCATTGGATTCGCCGATGATTATTTGAAAGTCGTCCACCGCAGAAACCTCGGACTTACTGCGCGGGCCAAGCTGGGCCTGCAGGCCGCCACCAGTGTGTTGATCGCCGTAGCTCTGATTATCATGCAGACACGCGGCCTGTATTCGACCAAGCTGCTCGTGCCCTTCTTGAAACAGTTCCGTCCGGACCTGGTGATCGAACCTTTATTGCACGATCCTCACCTCTGGCCTTTGGCGTTCCTGCCGTTTGTGGCCTTCGTGGCGTTTTTTATTGTGGGTGCGAGCAATGCGGTCAACCTCACGGATGGACTCGATGGGCTGGCCATCGGCTGCACGGTAATCGCGGCAGGCGCGCTGGCGGTCCTGACCTACGTTAGCGGCCACGCCCTCTTTGCGGACTATCTCGAACTCCAGCGCATGCCCCAGGTCGGCGAATTGACTATCTTCTGCGGAGCGATGGTAGGTTCGGCCATTGGATTTCTCTGGTACAACGCGCATCCCGCGGAAGTGTTTATGGGAGACATTGGATCCCTGGCACTGGGTGGCGCGATCGGCACAGTAGCGGTAATCATCAAGCAGGAACTGCTGCTGCCGTTTATCGGCGGCATTTTCGTAATTGAGGCGATTTCCGTGATCCTGCAGGTGGCCTCGTATAAGCTGCGTAAGAAGCGCATTTTCAAGATGGCGCCGCTGCATCATCACTTCGAATTGCTGGGCTGGTCGGAGTCGAAGATTATTGTGCGCTTCTGGATTGCCTCGCTGGTGTTCGCACTGTTCGCGCTAACAACTCTGAAGCTGAGATAACGCTTCACCACAAAGACACGGAGAGAATTCTTGATTGTTGATTGTCGATTGTCGATGGATGTTTATGCTTGAAGGGTATGGGGAGTTGAATGTGAGATTGGCTGGTGCTAGAGATTTAGGATGATGGAGTTACGAGGCAAACGCGTGCTGGTCGTGGGACTGGGCAAATCCGGCGTGGCGTCTGCGCTGTTTCTGAAGTTGCGGGGCGCGCGAGTTACGGTTTCCGACACGAAGACCGAAGACGAGCTTCGGGCTGAAATCCCAATATTGCTCGACCACGGCATCACGGTTGAAACCGGTGAACATGGCGAGCGTACTTTTCACGGCCAAGACTTGATCGTGGTCAGCCCGGGCGTCTCCGTGGACGCGCTGCCGATCGTGCAGGCTCGCACATCGGGCGAGCCTATCATTGGCGAGATCGAACTGGCGGCTCAATTTCTGCCTGGGCGGATCGTTGCCATTACCGGCTCCAATGGCAAAACCACCACCACCACGCTTACCGGTGAGATCCTGACGGCTGGCGGATTGCCGACCTTAGTTGGCGGGAATATCGGCACTCCGGCGATTTCGCTGGTCGAGAGAGCGAAACCAGACCACATCATCGTCTTGGAGGTTTCCAGCTTTCAGCTCGAGACCATACAGACATTCCGCCCGAAGATGGCGGTGATCCTCAACATCACTCCCGACCACCTGGATCGCCACCGCACGTTCGCGGCTTACGCAGGGGCAAAAGCCCGCATTTTCGAAAACCAGCAGGCGGATGATTTTGCCGTGCTGAATGCAGACGATCCAAACTGCGTTGCTCTTGCAGAGGGCATCCGAGCGCACATTTGCTGGTTCAGCCGCAAGAAGGAGGTACAACAAGGCGCATCCGTGCAGGATGGCAGGATCGGCTTCCGGGATGCTGGGGGCAAGCGCGAAATCATGCTGGTGTCCGAAATCCCCTTGAAAGGTGCACACAATCTCGAGAACGTCCTCGCTGCTATTTGTGCAGGGGCGCTCATGGGAGTCAAACCGGAACACATCCGCAGGGCGGTCCAGCAGTTCAAGGCAGTTGAGCATCGACTGGAGTACGTGGCCACCATCCGCGGTGTCGATTATTACAACGATTCCAAAGCTACAAATGTGGACGCTACGATCAAAGCGCTGGAATCCTTTCCAGCTAACATTCACCTGATTCTAGGGGGCAAAGATAAGGGCAGCGACTACACCGTACTCAATGACTTGCTGAGGGAGCGCGTGAAGCGGGTTTACACGATTGGTGCGGCAGCGGAGAAGATCGAGTCGCACATCAAAGGCGCTGCCGAAATTGTTCCCGCGGAGACCCTGGATGACGCCGTGCGTCGTGCAGCCGCGGTCGCGCAAGCGGGAGATGTCGTCCTGCTTGCTCCCGCCTGCGCCAGCTTCGACCAGTTCGACAATTACGAACACCGCGGCCGGGTGTTCAAGGAAGTTGTGCACACGCTGGCCGAGCAGGCGAGGAGAGCGAATTGTTGACAACAGCGGCACTCTTCGACTGCGCTGAGGGCCCGTTCCGACACAGAGAAGGTGTATTTCACTGACGGGACAGAGGTGGCCCGCTACTTACCTGATGGCAGGTGCCCGCCAGAATCAAGTTGGCCAATCAACAATCGACAATTAACAATCTAAAATCTCCATTGCGGAGTCCGTCCTGAGAGTCGTCGGGGATGTCTCTGTGGTGACCGGGTTCTGAACGAAATGGCGAAACGCGTCAGTGTCGATCGTTGGCTGTTCACGGTCACCCTGGTCCTGGTCTTTCTCGGGCTGGTGATGGTATTCAGCGCTTCAGCCGTCATAGCCAAGGAGCGGTTCGGCTCTCCTTATACCTTCCTGGTTCGCCAGCTTGCCTGGGCCATTGCGGGAATGGTGGCTATGGTCGTAGCCATGAAGATCGATTACCGTCGCTACAAGCATCCGGCGGTTGTATTTTCGCTGCTCGGCTTGACTACGCTGATGCTGATTTCGGTTTTCTTCCTTGACCGTTCGCATAACACACACCGCTGGTTTCACTGGGGCGCGTTTTCCTTCCAGCCGTCGGAAGTCGCCAAACCCGCGCTGATTCTCTTCCTGGCATATTTTCTTGAGAGCCGCACCAAGTCGATGGACGAATGGCGGAACACGCTGCTGCCCGCGCTTGCGCCCACAGTTATTTTTCTCGTCCTGATCGTCTTGCAGCCTGACCTGGGTACCGCGATCGCCTGCGCCGGAATTGTGGCCTGCGTGCTCTTTGTGGCCGGCATACAAATGCGTTATTTCGGATATGGGTTGCTAGCTTCGATTCTTCCGCTCTACTTTCTGATCTTTCATGTAGCCTATCGTCGGGATCGTATTCTCGCTTTCATGAATCCCTATGCCGATCCGCAGGGTCGCGGTTTTCACATTATTCAGTCGCTGATCGCAGTCTCCACTGGGGCCCTAACCGGTCTGGGCTTGATGGAAGGCAAACAGAAGCTGTTTTATCTCCCCGAGCCGCATACCGACTTCATCTTTGCCGTGACGGCAGAGGAGTTGGGCTTTGTAGGCTCAGCGGTTGTGGTGGGGTTGTTCGCGATCTTTCTTTGGCGGGGCGTTCGCTCCGCCCTGCATACCAACGACACCTTCGGACGCTTCCTTGCCAGCGGCATCACCAGCATGGTTGTACTGCAGGCCTTCATCAACAT
>QIAR01000155.1 GCA_003225595.1 Acidobacteriota bacterium
ATGGCGGGTCTTCTTTGTTTGTCACCCTGGCCTGTGTCGGGGTATTGCTGAATATCACAAAACAAGCGGAATGATGAACCGAATCATTTTATAGTCACAGCATGCGCGTCATTCTGGCGGGAGGCGGTACTGGCGGACATGTCATCCCCGCGCTCGCCATTGCTCAGGAACTTAAGCGGGACTGTGTCGCCGAGGTGCTGTTCATTGGCACGGCGCGCGGAATTGAAAACCGACTGGTCCCGGCAGCGGGGTTCCCGCTCCGCCTCATTGAGGTCGGAGCTCTCAAGAATGTCAGCTTGCCCACGCGTCTCAAAACAGCTTTTGCCCTCCCCCGCGCCGTATGGGATTCCTGGCGCATGCTGGCGGAATTCCGTCCGCACGTAGTGATCGGAGTAGGCGGGTACGCGTCCGGGCCGGCGATGTTCGCGGCCGC
>QIAR01000409.1 GCA_003225595.1 Acidobacteriota bacterium
GCATGCTCAAGGCGACTGCTGAGAACTCCGGTCAGGGCAGGGAACTGGTGCCCGTGGCAGTGCTGGCGGGCTCTTCGAAGCCTTCATCGTCTTCAAGGCCTTCCTCATCCGCCGTAACCGTGGTGGGCGGCATGAAGACCCGGCAGAAAGAAGTCGGATTCCAGGTTCTGGTCGGTTCTGCACAGAAACTCGAACCCTCGTTACAAGCAGGCGCCGTGGGCGCGATCCTCGCGTTTGCGGATGCTGCGCCGACCGCTTGTTATGAGATTTACACGGCTTGGAAAGAAGGCGACATCGAATTGGCGCGACTTAAACAGCAGCGGATTACTACCGCAGCCCAGCGCGTGGTTGGGGAACTGAGCATTCCGGGAGTGAAATACGCCATGGATTTCAACGGCTACTTCGGAGGGCCGCCGCGTTTGCCGCTGTTGCCGTTGACAGCGGATTTGAAATCCGAGATTGAGACACTGCTGGCGGATATAAGGAATTAACCCTACGTTTCCATTGCAGACCGCATTTTTGTGTGGTAAAAGTCACGCGCAAATGAAGAAGTATTTCCTCCTGGTCCTTCTTGTCTTCTTCCTGGTGACTGTCTCTACAATCTCCGCAATCACGCAAACCGAACTTCCCGGGAGCAGTATCAGCTTCGAACTCGGAGGCCTGTCTCGGGACACGGTGGAACTGCGAGATGGGACCGTCTTGCTGGGGGATGTGGTCTCCCTTTCCCTGACCGCAGTGGTAGTGCGTGTAGACCACAGCAACCGAACTTATGATCGCAATCAAATCAAGAAGATCATGCTGGTCGAGCGGGTGGTTACGCAAGAGCCGCCCGTTACCCGACCTGTCCCGATTCAACCGAAACAATGAGGCGAGAGAAGCGTCCGCGTCCCAATCTGCCCAAGATTTCAGAGGAGATGAAGGCCTGGTCGGCGGCGTTGGCCAGTGAAGTAAGCACTTGGCCGCACGTCATAACCCGCCCGATGTTCGGGATGACCGCATTGTATCGGGGGAAGAGAATCTTTGCCGTGCTGCCCCGCACCCGTTGCATGGACTTTCCTAACTCGCTCGGCCTCAAACTGAAATCGCCCAGTCCTCGAATACGGAGGATTGCTCAGCGTGATCCGCACATCCGGTTTGCTGATATCAAAGCCTGCTGGTGGAGCTTTGAAATGAACTCCAATGACGACATCCGGTTCGCACTGGAATGGCTGAACCGGGCTTACGAAGCGGCTAGTTGAACAGACTCCCCGATCGCAAAGATTCAGCTCTTGCCGCGTTGCTCGGTCCGCGCTAATATTAGAACGAACGTTCGAACTATGGCAGCTTTGTCTCCAACTTCGCAGGTTTCCGTCCGGCGGCCCATGCCCGGCGTCGCACATACGGAGACGCGCTTCGACCGTCGGCTGGCCGAAATCCTCGAATATGCCATTGAAGTATTCTACGAAAGAGGATACGAGGGCGCGTCCATGCGCGACCTGTCCCGCGCCACCGGTATGTCGCTCGCAGGGCTCTATTACTATTTCGAGTCCAAGGAGCGCCTGCTTTATCTCATCCAGAAGCACACGTTCAAGACGATTGTCCAGCGGTTGAAGGAGCGGCTCAAAGACGCGAACCAGCCTGAGCAGCGGATTCGCGTTTTCATCCTCAATCACCTGGAATACTTTTTGTCCAACCAGAAGGCGATGAAGGTGCTCTCGCATGAAGACGATGCGCTTAAGAATGGGTTCGGTGCGGAGATCGCCGCCATCAAGCGGGAGTATTACCACACCTGCCTGGATCTGATGGATGAATTCAAAGCCGCGAAGGGACTAGAATTTAACAGCCGCATCGCGGTGCTCAGCTTGTTCGGCATGATGAACTGGATTTATACGTGGTACAAGCCACGGGTCGACGCAGATGCGAGCGAACTAGCGCGGGATATGGGAGACATTTTTCTGCGGGGCATTTGCACGGGCGGACAGAGAGGGACGAGGAGGAAGGTGTAAAGGGGATTGATTCGGCTTTTCCGGGGTCTCGCGAAAAGCAGATTCCTCGAGGGCTGACGCCTTCTCGGAATGACAAGGTTTGAGATTGTCATTTCGAGAGTCGGACGAGATTTCAGGACGTTACGCTACTTCAAGGTTGAGCGAAAAGGAGTGTGGACCATGGCTACGACTACCCAGCCGGTAAGCGGCGAGACCACAAAGCACCTGATCAATTACCGCACTGATGCCGGCGTCGCCGTGATCGAGATGAACGATCCACCGGCCAACACTTACACCTACGAAATGAATCGCCAACTCGACGATGCCATTCTCAAAGCGCGCATGGAAAACGACGCTCACGTGATCGTGCTGACGGGCGCGGGCGACAAATTCTTTTCCGCCGGCGCAAATATCAAGATGCTGGCCAGCGTCGATCCGACCTTCAAGTATTACTTCTGCCTACACGCGAATGAAACCTTGCTACGCCTGGAGCACACACCCAAGCTGGTGATCGCGGCGATTAACGGGCATTGCGTGGGCGGCGGGCTCGAGATCGCCATGGCGGCAGATATCCGGATAGCGCGCCAGGATGCCGGGAAGATTGGATTGCCCGAAGTCAATCTGGGCGTGCTGCCCGGCACAGGGGGTACACAGCGGCTGTCGCGCCTGGTCGGCAAGAGCAAAGCAATTGAGCTGATGGTCACCGGCAACACCTTCTCGTTCGAAGAGGCGAAAGAGTTGGGGATCATCAACGATATCTTCGATCGCGACGGCTTCATGGAGAACATCATGGAGTACGCGCGGCAATTCTGTCCGCCGAACAAAGCCGCGAAAGCTGTGGGGCGGATCAAGCGTGCAGTGCAGACCGGTTGGGAGATCCCGATGGAGTCCGCACTCGCCGTTGAACGCGAGAACCAGCAGTTGCTCTTCCAGAGTGAAGACGCGAAGGAAGGGCTGGCGGCCTATGTGGAGAAACGCCCTGCGACGTTCAAGGCGAAGTGACGGCTTGGAACGTGTGTCGCAACTGCGTAGTGGATGCAGGTTTTAGAAGGCCATTAACCACGAAGGTCACTAGGGTACACGAAGATCTTCGGTAATTATTCTTGGCTAGAGAAGAACATGATTACAACTACAAAAGTACAAATCGAGCCCGGTCGGCTTCTCATCGACGGCCAATGGGTTGATGGCTCAAAGAAGTTCGACACCATCAATCCCGCTACGGGTGAAGTGCTGACCCAGGTTGTCGAAGCTTCGCGCGAGGATATCGACCGCGCGGCGCAGGCCGCTCGTCGCGCTTTTGAAGATGGCGGTGGGCCTTGGCGCAAGATGTCGGCCAGCGAGCGCGGACGCCTCATCTGGCGGTTGGGGGACCTCGTCGAAAAGAACATTGACCAACTTGCCGAGCTCGAAACCCTCGACAATGGCAAGCCGATTTTCGAGTCGCGCTACGTCGATATGCCGATGGTGATCGACGTCCTGCGCTATTACGCGGGCTGGGCGACTAAAATCCACGGTGAGACAGTCAACACGTTCGAGACGGCTTTCACGTATACCGTGCGCGAGCCGGTCGGTGTCGTGGGACTGATCGTTCCCTGGAACTTCCCGCTGCTCCTGGCCTCGTGGAAGGTCGGTCCGGCGCTGGCCTGCGGCAACACGATTGTGTGGAAGCCCGCCAGTCTTACCCCGCTGACCACGCTGCGATTCGGAGAATTGGCGGTAGAAGCGGGTGTGCCCGCTGGTGTGTTGAACATCGTAACCGGCAGCGCTGAAGTTGGAAGAGCGATTGTGCGCCACCCGGGAATCGACAAGATTGCCTTTACGGGATCAACAGCGGTCGGCAAAGAGATCATGCGCAGCGCAGCCGACACCATGAAGCGCGTTACGCTCGAGTTGGGCGGGAAATCGCCCAACATCGTCTTTGCCGATTCCGATATCGATAACGCAGTAAAGGGCGCCATTACTGGCATTTTTTATGGCAAAGGTGAGGTCTGCAACGCGGGATCAAGGCTATTCGTAGAAAGCAAAGTGCAGGACGAATTCCTGGAGAAGCTGGTCGCACGGGCGAAGAAGATGCAGCCTGCCGATCCGCTCGATCCTAAGACACGCATGGGCGCCATCGTCAGCCAGGAGCAGATGCAGACCGTTCTGGGCTATATCGAGGCGGGGAAGAAGGAAGGGGCCAAGCTGATCGCAGGAGGAAATCGCGTGGCGGTGGATGGCGGTAAGGGATTCTTCCTTGAGCCCACCATCTTCGGTGAGGTCACCAACGACATGAGGATCGCGCAGGAAGAGATTTTCGGTCCGGTGCTGGCCACGCTCAGCTTCGACGACATCGACCAGGTCGTGGATCTGGCCAACCGTAATCAGTATGGGCTGGCGGCCGCGGTCTGGACCCGTGACATCAAGAAAGCCCACAGCGTTTCCCGCCGGCTAAAGGCGGGCACAGTGTGGATCAATACGTACGGGTTGATGGATGCGGCGCTGCCCTTCGGTGGCTACAAAAGCTCCGGATTCGGCCGCGAGCTGGGGATGCACGCCTTGGACCACTATACCGAGGTGAAAACCGTGTGGTTGAACATGGGGTAGGGATCGATACCACAAAGGACACGAAGGCGCACGAAGGAACGCAAAAGATGAAGGAGAGAAGAATTTCTTCATATAGCTTCGTGGCCTTGGTGGCTTAGAGGTTTGAGATTATGCCAGGAAAAGTTGCCAGAATCGGAACCTTCAGTGACTGGGTCGGCTTGTTCGACGAGTGGCGCAGGGAAATCGGCGTCAACCGCGACGAGATGGCCAGCTTCAAGTTCGATACTCTGTACGGCAATATCGAGACCGAAGAGATACAGTTTGGCGCCTTCAAAGGCCGCCGAAAGTGGGAGAACCTTCGTCAGGTGCCCACGCAGCAGATGCGCGATGCACTTATGAACCTGATTGTCTACCAAGGCGATACTGAGTTCGCCAGTGTCGAGCAGCAGCGGCATCTGTTCGAGGCGGCGCCCACAGATTGGGACCGTAGGGCGCTCACCCGCGTGATGATTGAAGAGATGCGGCACGGCTGGCAAATGTGCGCTCTGCTGCTCGATCATTTCGGCTACTCAGGCAAGGTCGAGGCACAGAAGATGCTGGAGCGCCGCGCGTTTGAAAATAAACGCCTGCTTGGCGCCTTCAACGTGGACGTTGACAATTGGATGGATTTTTTCACCTACACCGATTTTGTTGACCGCGACGGCAAGTTTCAGTTGCAGATGCTCAAGTACTCGGCGTTCGCGCCGCTTGGCCGCTCCATGTCGTACATGCTGCGCGAAGAAGCCTTTCACATGGGTACGGGCAATGATGGCCTCCGCCGGATTGTAGAGGCGGGCGTGATTCCGGCCTGGCTAATTCAAAAGTACCTCAATAAATGGATCTCAAGTTCCTACGACTTGTTCGGCACTGACAACTCGTCGTCGGCACATTGGGCTTACGTCTG
>QIAR01000410.1 GCA_003225595.1 Acidobacteriota bacterium
CAGCTGGCAGCCACAGCTCGTGATTGGCAGGAAAAGGATGCAGCAAAAGAACCGGCGGACCCTGCCCCTGCACCTCGTAAACAATTTCCGCGTCGCCACTCTGGATATGGATCATTCCGGAAATTAATTACACAGGAGAGTAGAGGACGCCGCTCGCTGTCCTTGCGCGGGCAGGAGTTCGCCCGGCCGCTTACGGGGTTGTTAACTGCTGCCCAGCGGGTAGAGACCGGATTTCCGGTTGATCCGGCATGACGATCCATGCGATCGGATAGGCTAGCAGTCCGACTCCAGTCATTACGGCAACGATCAGCCACAGCAGGCGGACCAGCGTGACATCAAGATCGAAGTACTCTGCGAAGCCGGCACACACCCCGGCAATTTTTCTGTTGGCCCGTGGCCGTACTAGCTTTTTGCGCGCGAGCACGGCGCCGACTCGCTTTCCGCAGTAGGCACAGACATTGGCATCATCCTGGATCACTTTGCCGCAGTAGTTGCAGTACATAATTTCGCCTCCACATATGATGATACGGCTAATCGGCCCAAGAGTTCCCTTCCCAGCGCCTGCTTGTTTGGGGGCGGCGTCCCCGCCCGGCCAACCTGTGCTGATATCTCCTACTCGTCTCGATATGCCTCTTTCATGTGTTTTCGAGCAGTCTCTGCTGGAGGCGTTTGGGTATTGGTTGCCAGCACGGCCTGATACTTTTTCACCGCGAGTTCGCGCTTCTTCAGCACGTCATACATCTCACCCGCCGCGAGATTGGCCCTTTGCAGGTATTCCCGATCCGGCTGTGGCGCCTCGCTCACCAGTTCGTAAGCCGCGGCCGCGCCCTGGTAATCCTTCTGGGACCGAAGTAGGTCACCCAAGCTTAGAACCGCGAGTTCGTAGTGCAGCCCGGGATAATGTCCGTCCTGCCCCGCTTGCCATATCTTGCGATACACCGCTACCGCTTCCCGGCTGTGACCCGACGCGCGCAACAGGTTTCCCTCTTCCAGTGCGATTAGCATGTTCTGCGGGTACCTGGGAATCAGGCCGCGAGCAATCTTAAGGGCCTCATCGTAACGATGCTCACGCCGGAGAAATAGCATCAGCACGATTTTGGCATCGACGCTGATCTCGTCTCCCGAGTCAGTGGCCTCGTAGAGGTACTGAATTCCCTTCTGCTTGCTGCCGCTCAGTCCCACAAGCGAGACTGCCACCTTCACTCCCCATGGCAAACTGCCCATCACGTAATAGTGGGCTCCCACAACCAGCTTGGCGTCGATGTACTTAGGATCCATTTCCAGCACGCGCTCGTGGTCATGCCTGGCGCCAACTGCATTGCGCAATGCGGAAAACCAGGCGCGCTCCACCAGTGCCGTGTAGGTTGCGAACTGCCCCCGTGTGACTCCCCGTGCGTAGAGGGCATCGACATCATTGGGATTCGCCTTGAGCTGTTGTTCCTCCAGCTTCTCGGCGCGCTGCACCAATTGCTTGATCCGCGCCTTGATCTTAAGATCTGCAGGACGATGTGCCTGGCCGATAAAACTGTCGTTTGCATATTCACCAGTATTCATCGCTCCCATGCGGTAGAGTTCACGAATCAGGACACCCGTAATCAGGTGGTTGACGGCGAATGGATCATCGGGATGCTTCTCCAGCACCCGCTCGAAATCCTGAATGGCGTGGTCATGATCGAGATTGTAGAAGTGTTCAAAACCGGTGTCGGTCAGCGGATCGCGAGTTCGGACCGAAACATTTTCGGGCCGAGGTTTCCCCGAACCCGACGCCTGCGCGAACGCCGCCCCGGACCGGCCGGGAGCGACAAAAAGACAAAATAGGAAAGAAACAGCAGTTGCAAGTCTGCGAAGCGAACCTGACATTACTATGTTCACGAGACTGTGTTCACGAACCTTGCCAACTTCAGTGTACCTGATCACATGCGGAACCAAGAACGTCACTTTGACCGGTGGTTTGCATGTGCCGGTCGTGCCCGTATCCTGCTTATAATCATGGATAACGAATGTTCCCGGGGATGAGGTAATTCTTGCCAGCCGCGTTCTTGGGAAGATTGAGATCCGGTATTGCAAGTTATTGCATATCAATTACTTCGGTGTGCAATGCTTTGGCCACTTGCTTGCGGCCCATCTTCTTGGAGGTAGGTGAAAATGGCGGAAGTTGCTCACGACGTGGAGCAGGAGTTCTGGCGGCCTCCGGCAACTTCGCAGGGGGCTCTGGAAACTAAAGCTACCTCTGGTATGGTCGACGCTTGCGACGGCTGCGGCACGGAATTCGTGGTAGGCGCTCGTTTCTGTCATGTCTGCGGCGCGACTAGGCAGGCACAAACTGCAGTTGCCGGTGTCAATGGTTGGAATCGCTCCCTGGAGTTCGCCCGCCATCTGGAATTTCACAATATCAGGGATCGAATTGGCCTTCCTACCAGCTCGCTGGTCGCGTTCATCATCGGCGTGGGATGTGTGCTCGGGGCGATTACGGTGGGCCTAATCTTCACCGCGCAAACCGTGCTGGACTGGCAGGCCGTGCAGGTCTGGCGCATCGAGTGGCTGCTCGGTTCCGCAGCAGCGTTTCTTGCGGGAATACTCCTGAAGAAATCGGCCAGCTAGAAACCGCGCTCTCTTACCGGAGTTGGCCTCCTGCTCCATCGCTTTCCTACAGGCAAAGAGCACTCCTGTGTCTGGACTTCCAGCTACTGCACAGGTTCCGGATCCGTGACAGCGATTCGCCGGGCAGGCTGGTACATGCGATATAGGTGATGCACCGGCCCCGTGCCCCTTCCAAGCGGCTGGGCATTGACGATCGCGGCGGTAATATACGCCTTGGCCAGGAGCACGGCTTCCGGCAGCCCCCTGCCCAGCGCCAAATGGCAAGCGATAGCCGTGGCAAATGCGCATCCAGTTCCGTGAGTGGAATTAGAACGCTTGCGCTCGGACTTGAAGACCTGCTGTTCCACCCCGCGCTTGGTCGTAAAGCTCAAAAAATCGGTCGCCTTCTCGAGGTGGCCTCCGGTCACGACTACTGCTGTCGCCCCCTGCGAGTGCAACTTCAAGGCGGCGGCCTTCATCTGCTCTGGATTTGTCACGGTAACCCCGGTAAGCGCTGAGGCCTCGTCCAAGTTAGGGGTCACAACTGCGGCTAAAGGGACAAGCTTCTCGATGAGCAACCTGGCACCGTTCAATTCCAGCAGCTCGGCTCCTGACGTAGACTTCAAGATGGGATCCAGCACCACATTTTCCAGCTTCTGACGCTGCAGGAACTCAGCTACTGCTTTTACCGCTTTAACGGACCCCAACATACCAATGTGAACCGCCGCAATTTCTAGATCGGACGCCAATTCCTTCAGGGTTCCAGATATCAGCTCCGTATCTACAGGTTCTACCCTGCGTACTCCCGAGGTTGACTGGACGGTCATGGCGGTGATGCAGGCCACGCCGTAGCAGCCGTGGGCGGCTATCGTCTTAATGTCGGCTGTTACCCCGGCACCCGAAGAGGGGTCGAAACCGGCTATGGTCAGGACGACAGGCGGCGCTTGGGGCATGTCCGCAATGTAGCGGAAATCGGCGGCTGCGCAAAATTCTTTCGTGGGTGGCTTCCTTGCGGTCGTCTCGAAGCAAGTGTGCCCTTACGGGAGATCCGGATCTAAACTTCGGTAACAACACCAGGACCGACCACGGGTGTAAGTTGTCCGTTTCCAGTAACTTAT
>QIAR01000411.1 GCA_003225595.1 Acidobacteriota bacterium
TTTTTCTTGGTCTGGGTGGTAACTGATAAGTACACAACTAAGTCCTTGTAGGCGAGGCACATCGTCCGCTTGGACCTGATGAATTAAGCATATATGAGATTCTCTAATTACTTTACCGCCAACAAGTTACCACGCCTTTTGGGTTGACACCCGAAGGGCACGTCGCTAGCATCTGAAGACTCGGTTCATCCGTGGTGGGGAAGATCGACTTAGAGATGCGAGGTGATTGAATGCGACGACCAATAGCTCATGGACTGGCAATCTTGTTGTCCATCGCCAGTTTCGGAGCCGGAGCCGCGCAACGGCCAAACAGC
>QIAR01000429.1 GCA_003225595.1 Acidobacteriota bacterium
ATACCATTATTCGGTCCCCAGAGCGTTTCCTGGGGTTCGGGCTTCTTTTGTGGTTCGACTGATGGCATAGGTGTGTTACTGGTGACTCTTAAGCGGTCCTGCGAGAGACCGTAGCGGCGTGCGGCTGCACTTGGACTATGCCGTCGCCGCTCAGAAGCAGGCAGCCGCCGAGCTGCAGCGGTCGCAGGATTGGATTGACCGAGCACTTCTCGACGACGACCGGGTCACTGTACGCCGGCTGCAACTCGCCCTTCGACGCAGCAGCGGACTGATGTCGTCGGTCTCTCCCGTTGCCTCAATCGTGCGAATGCCGAAGGGGCCGTAGACACCCGTTCACAGCATTGCAGGTAAAGTACAATCCCTCAACCATTTACCGCCGCTTTGCGAGAGTAATAAAAGAAGGCCGGCTGATGGCCCGCATGGTTTTTCCCCACAAATTTCCCCACAAAACTCCGCGATATACGCGACCGTTGCTCGAATTATCATCAATAGGCATGAGTAAGCTGGACTAGCGGGCATCGTGGGAAACCCGCATAAAGGCTTGCCTTTCCCGCTGTTCCTGCCAACCCAAGCATACTCCTGTTCGGCAAGCGGAATATTCTGTCACGGCAGAGGCCGCGGGTTCGAGTCCCGTCGTCCCCGCCATTCTTTCCAAAACAGTTAAGCCAATTTCAGTCGGGCCCTTTTTGGTGCCCCTTTTCGTCCCGTCCTCTGCTCGGCCCGTCAATCATCTTCACGCTCCAACTTCACCTGATGCCGACGATTGTGACGTTCCGTTCGCATCGCAAGAAAATACCAGCGACAGCACGGCGGCCTGCGCGGCGTGCTTCGCCGGCGTGACTGCCTGTGTAGACGTCCAACGTTGACCGCAAGGACGAATGCCGCAGCAACTCCTGCATGACCTTGAACTCAGTCCCCACACTTCGCAGCAGAGTCGAGTACGTGTGCCGGAGAGTATGCCATCCGAATCGCTTCTGAATTCCGACACGCTGCGCTATAGGACGTATGTATTTGCGCAAGATCGCCTGGCCCCAGTACGGCCTTCGGCCCCGGTAGCGCTTGCTTGCGAAAACCCAGTCATCGGGCTGGATGGAGGTAGAGGGTTTTCTCCACTGCATCAGAGCGTCCGCGAGAGTCGGATGAATGGGCACGGGCTTTTGCGATGATTCAGTCTTGCACGGGCCTACCACTCCGTACACGATGGAGCGCGTGACGCTCATCGTACCCTGGTCAAAGTCGACATTGCCCCACTTCAAGCCGAATAACTCGCTCTGCCGCAACCCGGTGGATGCGGCAAGAGGAACTAATGTGCGTTCTCGATGTGCCAGACCGTTGATCAGTGCCTTGATTTCTGCGGGCATCAAAATGGCGGGCGCTGTGCGGCGTTTCGCGCTCTGACGAACGAGATAGATTGGATTGCGGTCAAACAACTCATATCGGCAGGCGTGATTGAAGAGAACGGACATCAGGTTTCGGATCTTGGCACAACTGCTTTTCGCTAATGGCAGTCCGCGAAGCCAGGCAACTTGTATGGTTCTAACGTCAGCAAGCTCGTATTTCTGCCAGTGAGGACGAATCCAGCGCGTCAAATACGCCTGGTAGATTTTCTTCGTCGCGTGACTGCGCCAAGAGAGCATTGCCTCCGCAAAGCAATACACCTTCCTGCTTTCCTCCCCTACTCCACCCGCGATATCTGAAGATTCTTCCGCTCCGCAACGGCGGTGCAGGAGGACTAAAGATGCAACGTGGATGTATGAAACGAAACAGTCGCAAACGAGGCCCTGATGTCTGGCAATTTTGCTGGTCTGAGATTAGCCTTGACGGCAAGCGTCTCTACCACAAGAAGATCGTCGGCACAGTCGAGCAATACCCTGACGAGAATGCTGCGCGGCGAGCCGTAGTGGGACTGGTCGGAAATCAACACCGGTGCCCGGCCAATGAATTCCGGTGCAATGACGGTAGCTCAACTCTGTGATCATTTCGCGCAACGCGAACTCGCAAAGGGCAGTGACTTTCGGTTTGCCCGTCATCCGCTCAGAACCGCAACAATTCCGGTAAGCGGATTTCAACGGCGCTCCACGGAAGCCATTGCATAGACCGGTCCTGTTGCGCAGTCACTCAACTGTGCTCAGACTCGCCATGCGATGTCGTGCTTGTTAGCAACACGATCGGATAGCGCTTTACCGATTACTGACCGACTCCAAGGGCAGAGCGCCTGGCGAGCGAAGGGTCCGAATATCCCCGCATGGGTGGTTGGCCGAAGAAGCGGCTGTATTCGCGATTGAATTGGCTGGCGCTTTCGTATCCGACCTCAAAGGCCGCACTGGCGGCGTCCAGACCATCGACGAGCATGCGTCCCCGCGCTGCCTGCAACCGAAGCTGCTTCTGATACTGAAGAGGACTCATGGCGGTCAGCGCCCGGAAATGATGGTGCAGCGTGGACAGGCCCATACCCGCGATTTGTGCGAGACCTTCCACCCGTAGCGGCTTCGCGTAGTTTGCCCTGATCCACGCAATTGCTTTTGCCGTCCTGTGGCTCTGATCTCCCAGCGTTGCAATCGCTCGAAGGCGTGCCCCCTCCGGCCCCCGAAGGATTCGGTAAATGATCTCGCGTTGAATCAGGCCGCTCAGAAAGGGAATGTCCTGCGGGGTATCCAGCAGGTCCATGAGCCGGCAGCATGCACTGAGGAATTCCACTGTGGCTTCACCGGTCGCCATGGCAGGACTGTCAGAGGGCGCCTCAGCCACTGAATCTCTTCCCGGCTGAGAAGTTCCCGAATCACGGGCATTTCGAGTTTCAGCGATATCGCGAGACAGGGTGCTTCTTCACTGGCCTCGATGATCTGGCTGACGATCGGTAAATCGACCGACGTCAGCAGGTATCGCGACTCACCGTAGATGAAAGTGGTTCGTCCGAGGTCTACCCGTTTTCGCCCCTGGGCGATCACAGTCACGCCCGGCTCGTAGGTCGCTGAACAAGGAGCGGTCGGGGCGATCCGTCGGTGGAGCGTGACGCCGGGACGATACACTCGACAGGTATCATGCGGCATTCCAGTTGTTGAATTTCATCATCGGTCAGTACTCCCATTTCGTGAGTTCCAGGTAAGACCCGAAGTGGTCCGTTGTATTCCGTCGAATCATCGAAGTGTAAGCGGAGAGTCACTACTTTTGAGAGAGCGGTGGCGGGGGCGTGAGCGTACAGCACGCCATCCTTCACCGACCACGGTCCCCAACCGGGTACTTCGCTTCTCTTGCGTAGAGGCAAGGCAGTATCTTGGTGCCACACGACCAGCCAGTTTGCGACGGCCGATTTGTCGAAAAGAGTCGCACCGTAGGGAAAGGCAGCATGGCCCAATATCTCGGAGGCGAGCTGAATCAACCGACGGTCGCGGGCCAGTTCAGCAATTTCAGGGTGCCTCAGAGCGTGTCTTACGCCAGCCCTACTGCGCGGAGGATTTCTCCGCTCAATCTGCCCGAGCACTCTCTCGATTTCCCGATGGTGAAAAACATTCGGGATAATCGAAAAGCCCTGCTCAGCAATAGAAGTCGAATGCTGCAAGCCTGTTCCCTCGCGAACATTTTACGATTAGTCAGGAGGTTGTGCTGCCGAGCCTCGCTCGCAGGCGGGGCAGCTGTCTCGACGTGGTTGCTTCTGACCGGACAGCCCCTGCGTCACGGCAACAGCCGGGTTTGACCACCCTTGCTCCCTCCAATAAACTGAAGAGATTCAGCAGACTACAGGGCCCTCATATGCCTGGTGGCGTTCAAACCTCTTCAAACGTGGCTATGATCAAGGTCAAGCTCCCCGACGGGAGCGAGAAGAAAGTCCCCACGGGCACTACCGCCCTCGACGTGGCCAAGTCCATCAGCCCGCGGCTGGCCGATGCCGCAATCGTTGCAAAAAGCAATGGCGATCTCATCGATCTGACCCGGCCGCTGGAAAAGGATACCGAGCTTCGCCTTCTGACCGATCGCGATCCCGAAGCGCTCCAGGTCTACCGACATTCGTCTGCCCACTTGCTCGCGGCCGCCGTGCTGGAGCTGTTTCCCGAGACCAAGCTCGGGCATGGCCCTCCCACCGAGAGTGGATTTTTCTATGACTTCTATCGTCCTACTCCGTTCACTCCTGAGGACTTGGAAAAGATCGAAAAGAAGATGCAGGAGCTTGTACAGCAGAACATTCCTTACGCGCGCGAGTTCCTGCCCCGCGACCAGGGCCTGGAGGAGTTCAAAAAGGAAGGCGACTTCATGAAGTGCCATTTCATCGAGCAGTTCACCAAGCCCGATGAAAAGATTTCCATCTACCGCACCGGCAAGTTCACTGACTTCTGCCGCGGTCCGCACATTCCGTCAACCGGCAAGATCAAAGCTTTCAAGCTTCTGAATATCGCGGGAGCATACTGGCTGGGGGACGAGAAGAATCCGCAACTGCAGCGCATTTACGGAACTTCGTTCTTCTCAAAGAAAGAACTTGAAGACTATCT
>QIAR01000430.1 GCA_003225595.1 Acidobacteriota bacterium
CATCGCGTATTTACTCTATTTGTACGTCCGGAAAAGGGGCGTTGCGGGAGCCGCTCTTTGTTTATAGACTCCACACGCTACCCATCATTCGCGTCTCATTCGCGAGCCATCGTAGCCCCGCTGGCTCCCAATTCGGCTCCTCCGGAGACCCTATGCTCAACCCGCACAAGTGCTGGTTTTCAATTTTGCTGCTCAGTGTGGTCGCCGTTCCTTTTGCTTCGGCAGACTCCATCTCTCTGGGCAATGCATACGCGCTGCAAAACAATGGTTTTACCCAGGTAGAACTGTCGAGTCATCCCGGGATACCCCTGTTCCCGAGTTTTGACGCGCCCCCCTTCCAGACTTCACTCACCATTGGAGTGCCACTAACGGGAGTAGTGCCAGACGGCGCGAGCGATACCCTGGTGATCACGTCACTTATCCTGGGGAATACATTGACCCAGCAGTTCTCGATTCTGGCTGGAACCTATCCGCCACCGGGTTCGACCAGCTTCGCGGTACTTTTCACATTCCAGTATCCGTCGGGTATCTTTCACCCCACGCGAGTGAATCTGGACATCTCGATTCTCGACGGCAGCAGCCAAACGCTCAGCAGCTCGGCAAGCTACGTTTTTACCTTTGTCGAGCCCGCGCCGGAGCCCACGACTCTGGTGTTGCTCGGCACGGGTCTAGCGGGCACGTTGGCGGCAAAGATGAAGCGACGACGTTAGACGGAAAAGGACTGTTCAAGGATTTTGGGCATACGCTTGTGCCAGCCGGTCGCTTGCTCGTAAGCCTGTGCTAGTCTGAATACCCAATCTTCCCGCCAGTGTGGACCGACGATTTGCAATCCGATGGGAAGGCCCTCGGCATCGAAGCCGCACGGAATGGAAATCGCGGGCAAACCCCAGACATTAAAAGGCCGCGTATTGCGCAGCATGACAATTTCGCGGGGGCGGAGGACATCGGGATTATCTTCGAGTTCGGCAATAGTGGGAGGGGGAATCGGCGTGGTTGGAGTGACGAAAAGGTCTACGTTTTCGAACACTGAGCTGATCGTGCGGCGAGATTCATCGAGTTCGCGGCGGCGGTGGATATAGTCAGCCACGCTCACACTAGCGCCAGTACGGATGCGGCGCAGGGTCTCCGGTTGGTAGAGTTCGGGAGTGTTGGCCACGAACTCGGCGTGATACGCGTAGGATTCAGCATTCTGTAAGGCGCGGTCGGTACTAACCGGCAATGTTACTTCGCGCACATTCCCCGTCAGCTTCTGAATTACCGATAGCGCCTGGTTGACGCCTGCTGCAATTTCCGGATCAAGATCCTCAAAGAAAAACGAGCGAGGCACGCCCACACGCAGAGGCTTTGGGTTTTCGCGGAGTGCTGCGACGTAATCCGTCACGGGCACATTTGCGCTGGTGATGTCTTTCGGATCGTAACCAGCGATGGCTTGTAAAAGTATGGCAGCATCGGAAACCGTTGCTGCAATCGTTCCGACGTGGTCGAGCGACCACGACAGAGGAATTACACCGCGGGTGCTGACACGTCCGTAGGTCGGCTTCACACCTACGACACCGGAAAAAGCCGCCGGTAATCGGACGGAACCGGCGGTGTCGGTTCCGATCGCGCCGTAACCGAGTCTGGCAGCAACCGCGGCGGCTGACCCGCCAGAGGAACCGCCCGCAATGCGGCTAACATCCCACGGATTGCGCACTTCTCCGAAATAGCTGATGACCGAGCTGCACCCGTAAGCGAACTCGTGCAAGTTCTGTTTGCCAATCACCACCGCGCCCGCAACTTTTAAGCGGCGGACGATCTCGGCATCTTCGGCGGGCACGCGGTCTTTGAACAATGCGCTGGCCGCGGTGGTGCGGATGCCAGCAGTGTCGATCACATCTTTCAAGCCAATCGGAATCCCGTGCAGCGGCCCGCGCCATTCGCCCTGCTGGATTTCTTCCTCGGCAGCCCGCGCCTGAGCCATCGCTGATTCCGCAGTAACCGTAACGAAGACGTTAAGCGCGGGGTTGAGTTTTTCAATCCGTGCCAAGCACTCGCGTGTGAGTTCCACAGGTGAGATCGATCTCCGCCGCATCAGATCACTGAGTTCGAGGATCGTAGTGTGCAATTTCAGGCCTCTGGAGCAGGCAGACTATTATCGTTGAAATGCAAACAAGGAACTGCAAACAAGGACCGCACGCAGGCTCTCGCAGCGCTTATAATTCTTCTGCGAGCGTCGCAGCGGAGGTAAGAAGCTTTATGGCGCAGATGACGATAACCCCGGTAGCAACGCATGGTTTCCTCGTAGACGGCAGATGGATTGAGGATGGCAATCTTGTCGAAGTGCGGGCTCCGTACGATGGCGCTGTGATCGGCCGGGTGTTCCAGGGCACGCGCCAGCATGCTGAAGCAGCCATTGCAGCGGCTGTAAAAGCTTTCGGAACGACGCGTCGCCTGCCCGCATTCGAACGACAGCGCGTTTTGCGCCGGGTGGCGCAGGGAATTACGGAACGCAAACAAGAATTCGCACACACTTTGGCGCAGGAAGCCGGAAAACCCATCAAAGCAGCACGGACTGAGGTGGAGCGCGCGATCTTCACATTTACAGTCGCGGCAGAGGAGAGCACTCGCATTTACGGCGAGTATCTTCCCCTCGATTGGCAGGAGTTTACGGCAGGGCGCTGGGGCATCGTGCGGCGTTTTCCGCTTGGACCGGTTGCGGGAATCACGCCCTTCAATTTTCCCTTGAATCTCGTAGCGCACAAAGTGGCGCCGGCAATTGCCTCGGGTTGTTCGATGGTGTTGAAGCCCGCACCTCAGACTCCGCTCTCCGCGCTGCTGCTGGCCGAGACAATACAGCAGGCGGGATGGCCGGATGGCGCGCTGAATGTGTTGCCCCTTTCGAATGAAGATGCCGGTGTGCTGGTGACAGATGAGCGTCTAAAGATGATCAGCTTCACTGGCAGTGCGGCCGTGGGTTGGGAGATTAAGAAACGCGCCGGCAAGAAGAAGGTGATTCTTGAGCTAGGCGGCAACGCCGGAGTGATCGTGCACAGCGACGCCGACCTGGCTTACGCGGCAGAGCGCTGCGTCGCGGGAGGGTTCGTCTATGCCGGGCAAACCTGCATCTCGGTGCAGCGAATTCTGGTGGAGCACTCGGTCTACGGCAAGTTTACCGAGCTGCTGCTTGCGGGAGTGAAGAAGTTGAAGACGGGCGATCCGCTGGATGATACGACGGACCTGGGGTCGCTCATTCGCGAAAGTGACGCAGCACGGGCTAGCGACTGGATCCAGGAGGCGGTGCGCGGCGGTGCCAGGCTCCTCTGCGGCGGGCGACGCAATGGAGCCCTGCTTGAGCCGGCGGTGCTTACAGGTACGAAGCCCGATATGAAAGTGAACTGTCAGGAGATTTTTGCGCCGGTGGTCACAGTCGAGCCGTATGACGATTTCAATGCGGCGGTCCGCCAAATTAATAACTCACCCTATGGCCTACAGGCGGGAATTTTCACTCGCGATGCCAAGTTGCTGTTCCACGCGTATGAGGAACTGGAGGTCGGGGGCGTGATCGCCGGAGATGTGCCAGCTTTCCGCATCGATCATATGCCGTACGGCGGAATCAAAGATTCCGGGCTGGGCCGTGAAGGACTTCGTTACGCAATTGAAGAGATGACGGAGCCAAAGCTGCTGGTGATGAACTTGAGATAGGAATCGGCGGACTCGGCATGTGTGACCTCCAGGGAAATTAACCCCCTCACCAATTGGTGGGATTATTAAATATCGCTGAGCGAACTGCAGCGTAGCACTATGCCGGTGATTGATTCCTACCTACCGCTCTGTCCTATCTGCAGCATTGATCTGCATCCAGAAGGTCGTACTCGGTTTGATTGTCCAAGATGCGGAAAGACCTTAGTGGTGGCAGAAAGCCGAGCATATCGGTTTTGGCGTGTAATTGGCATCTATGGCTCAGCGGCAATATGGGCATGGAAAAGGGGATGGGAGCCATCGTTTATCGTTTTTGTAGTGTCTTTCTACGCTTTCCCAATGCTTCTACTATGGATATCAATCGAGCGACACATTCGACAGATGTTTCCGCCTAGACGCTTTGAACCTAAAAGGTGGCATTTCCAGACTTTGGGAATCTAAGATTCAAAACAGTCATCGAGCTTCCGCCAACGCCCACATCGACCAGCGGGTGGGCGAGAACACGCGACACGGGAGATTCGACCGCAGCCGTGCTCAAAGTTCTAGCGAGGATGTGATCGACCTCAGTCGAGGGTGCGGCACAGCCCACTACCCGGCTGAACAGTGGGTGCGCCACAAATCAGCGAACTGCTATAATCATGCGTTTTTGATGTTACCGTCACTGCAACTTGTGGCGCTTGACCCTGCAACGCTGCATGAACCCGGGCTGGCCGAAGGGTCATCCCTCTGCACGGGACGTCGATGCAGATCTTTCATCGCAGTACGAACACCATCTCCCGGGCAACGATCTTTGGCGCCGTATTCGTCATCGCGGCATTGTTCTGGGCGATGGCCGAGATTCAACGTTCT
>QIAR01000431.1 GCA_003225595.1 Acidobacteriota bacterium
GAGGCTGATCAGTATGCCCTTTTCCACGGGCAGAGCGCCGCCGCTGAGTCCCGTACCCGAGCCGCGGGCGACAAAAGGGATCTTTTCGCGATGACAGATACGCACGATCGCCTGAACGTCCTCGGTGGAAACGGGAAGTAGCACCGCCTGAGGCATGACCCGAAAGTTGGTCAACCCATCGCACTCATAGGTGTGGAGTTGGGAAGGTTCCGTGATCAACCCACGGCCTACGATCGTGCGGAACTGATCGAGAATCTGCGCGTCCATAATTATTTGCGTCCTGCAGCGTCGACCGAGCGAGTGGGATCGGCGCCTTCCCATGAAATATCGGCCGTCGGACCATAGGTGGGCGGCACTTCCTTGTTTAGAAGCCTCAAATAGACGGTGAGCTGGGTGCGGTGGTGCGCGGTGTGGAGCACACGACGCCAGAAAATCCAGATTCGTTCGCGCTGAACATCGAAGAATGGAACGCTCTCCCGCCACCAATCTTCATTGCGCGATGCAAGAAACCCTAGGCGTGGAGCCGCAAGATCGCGCATTCGCCCTGCATAGCTTGCGGGGGTCTGCTCCTTTGGCAGCACATCCGAGGGCGCTGGCTCAGGTAATCCCAGGAACTCTCCAAAGAAGCGCCTCTCTGACAAGAGTTGGTGCTTCATGATCTCTTGCACGCTACTGGAACGTAGATGAGGCCGAAAAACCATGTCATCTTGTGCGAACGCCCGCCACACCGAAATCACTTTGTTCGACTCGCTGGAATAGGTGTCAAGCATGTGCTGGAAAATCGGAGTGGAGGCACGTGGAACATCGCTGTCAGCAATGGCCGTGTATGCATATGTCATAGACATAGCGAGCCCTCGAACACATCACGGTCTACATCCCTACCACATTGAGCTCCAATTTTGAATATCCATGCTCCTGTGCCCAGAGATCAAGTGGAGCGGAAGCGATTTCATCGACGACCGGTTCCGCGAGGCCATTCTTGGTTAGGTCCACGGTTTTGATGTACTGCCTGCAGGTGTCACAACACTCCACGCGGACATAGTCGAACTCGGCTGCGACGTAGACCGGTAGCTTTCGATTATCTTCCTCACCGCATCCCGCACAAACAATCCGGCGGAACTCCCATTCGGCTGCGCAGAAGGAGCACATCAGCGAGCGCCTTGCGCTGTCTTTCATCTGACGCAAAATTCCCAAACCCGGCTTGCGATTGCAGAAGGGGCACAGTGAATAAGTGTACCCATTCCACTGCATGACGATTCGAGAGCGCACGAATTCGGCGTAGGGCTGCAGAAATGCGCGCCCAAGAAATTCCTGAGGGGCGGCGGGGGAGGTTTGTGTTCCTGACCAGCAAGTATCCAGACAATTGGACCACGCCTCATCGCCTCGGTGGCGCAGGTCGCGAGCCATCTCGGCCAGGCGGGCAGGACCGCTGGCTTCGACCACAGATAGGAACACGCCGAAGCTGGACACAAGTTCCCGCAATTCGGGCGGACCGGACACGCGCCCCTGCAGCGCGATTTCTGTCTTGCTTTGGGATGCGTTTTCCAAGCGTTGATAAAGGCCTTCCTGGAAGCGGGCCAGCTGGACGTAGAAGCCCAGAATCTCCGCAACAAACGGGCGCTGGCTGGTTAACTCTTCCGCCCGCTGAATGCGCTGTTGCCAGGAACCCTTTGCCATGATCCCGATTATCAGCCCAGCCGGTGCGAGACGCAATGTCTGGGGTACACAATGTGTGGCATGCTGGATGCCTGCGGGCCTGGGAGGGGGTTGACTGTTGTCCAATCACGGGGGTATATTGACTTCCTCCTCGGCGGTCATCCCTGCGATGGTCGCGAAGGAAGTAAGTTTGTTGCCTACATCTGCTGGAGCTGAAGGCCACGGCTCGACCCTGTGAAGTAGCGGAGGCGGCAATGGAATTCTCCCGTAGGACTTTCATCAAAGGCACTCTAGTTGGAGGTGTGGGTCTATCCGCCTTGGGATTTGACCTCGCTCCGGTGTATGCCCAAACCCAAAGCCTAAAGATTTCCCGGGCTACGGAAACCCGCAGTACCTGCCCGTATTGCTCGGTGAGTTGCGGCGTCATCATCTATACGCTCGGCGACAAGGCTAAGAATGCAATTCCGCAGGTGGTGCACGTGGAGGGTGATCCGGACCATCCCATCAATCGCGGGACCCTGTGCCCCAAAGGCTCGTCACTCCAGCAGGACATCTTGAATGATCGCCGCTTACTGAAGCCGCAGGTGCGGCGTCCCGGCTCCGATCACTGGCAGGATATTTCCTGGGAGGACGCTTACAACGAGATCGCGCAGCGGGTGAAGAAAACTCGCGATGACACCTTCCTCGAAAGAGACTCGCAGGGTCGTACTGTGAACCGCTGCGAAGGCATGGCGTTTACCGGCGGTTGCACCGACACAAACGAGTTCAATTATCTGGTCGTCAAGACGATGCGCAGCCTGGGGGTCTGCTACCTGGAAAACCAGGCCCGGGTTTGACACGGCCCCACGGTCTCAAGTTTGGGACCAACATTCGGACGCGGGGCGATGACCAATGGCTGGATCGACATCAAGAACACCGACATGATGTTGATCATGGGCGGCAATCCAGCGGAAAACCACCCCTGTGGTTTCAAATGGCCGATTGAAGCGAAGCTGCACCGCAATGCCAAAATGATTGTGGTCGATCCGCGCCTGACGCGGACCGCCGCTACCGCTGATCTCTTTCTCCAAATTCGCGCCGGCACCGATATCGCCTTCCTGGGCGGGTTGATTAACTACGCCATTCAGAACAGTCGCCTTGCCCACGATTACCTGCTCAATTACACCAACGCGGCGTTCATCATTAAGGAAGGTTTTAAGCTTCCCGACGATGGACTCTACTCCGGCTTCGATCCCGCCACTAAGGTCTACGACAAATCTTCGTGGAACTATGAAGAAGGCGGGGACATGACCGGCAAGGCGGCGGCTGCGACCGCTTTGACGGGAGCTGCTCCGGCTCAGCATCAACCGCATACCTCTGATACAGCTAGTGGACAGGGTCATCAGGCAGGCGGGCCTATGGGAGCGAAGGGCACAGGGGGAGCGGTTCCGCCGCCCATGCTTCCGCCCAAAGTCGCATACGATCTCTCTCTCCAACATCCGCGCTGCGTATTCCAGCTTTTGAAAAAGCAGTATGAGCGCTACACCCCAGAGATGGTGGAACGCATCACCGGCATACCCAAAGACCAATTCCTCAAGGCTGCCGACCTGTATACGTCAGTCCGCAAAGATGGTGACATGAAGAAAGTCTCCACCATCATCTACGCAGTGGGATGGACGCAGCATAGTTTCGGCACCCAGATCATCCGCACGGCCGCGATGCTGCAGTTGTTGCTCGGCAATGTTGGGCGGGCTGGCGGAGGAGTCAATGCCTTGCGCGGCCACTCCAATATTCAGGGCGCTACTGACATGGCTGGTGTGTTCGACATTCTGCCCGGCTATTTGAAAATGCCGAACCCGACTGATACCGACTTTGCAGCCTACCTCAAGCGCATCACTCCGACAGCAGCCAAGCCCGATCCATGGGACTCTTTCAACTACTGGTCCAACACACCCAAGTTTGCGACCTCCTTCCTGAAAGCCATGTACGGGCCAGCCGCGACAAAAGACAACGATTGGGCCTTCAACTATCTCCCCAAGATCGATCGCAACTATTCCTGGGTGAACATCTGGAATGACATGTACGAAGGCAAGATCAAGGGCATCTTCGCCTTCGGCATGAATGGGGTGATGATCGGGCCCGACTCGCAGAAAAATATCGATGCTCTAAAGAAGGCTGACTGGCTGGTGGTCTGCGAGATCTATCCCGACGAGACCAGCGAATTCTGGCGCGCTCCCGGCATAACGCCCGAAGAACTGAAGAAGATCAACACGACGGTCTACCGTCTGCCAGGGGCCGGATTTGCGGAGAAGGATGGAACCTTTGTCAACTCCGCGCGCTGGCTGCAGTGGAAGAACGTAGCTCTGCCGCCGCCCGGGCTAGCCAAGGTCGATCAGGAAATTCTGGCCACGATCTTCTTGAAGGTGCGCGAACTCTATCGGAAGGAAGGCGGCAAGTTCCCCGATCCCATTCTCAACGCCTGGTTTCCATATACGGATCCGAAGAATCCGTCGCTGGCCGAGCTTGCGAAAGAAATCAACGGTAAAGCACTTGCTGATCTCACCGATCCCAACCCCAAGACTGGTCTGACCCTTAAGGCAGGCCAGCAGCTGCCCGGCTTTGCTTGGCTGAAAGACGACGGTACTACCCTCGCCGGGAACTGGCTCTATTGCGGTTCTTGGACCGAAGCCGGCGCAATGATCCAACGTCGCGGGACCGACGATCCCTCCGGCCTCGGCATTTATCCAAACTGGGCGTGGTCCTGGCCGATGAACCGGCGCGTCATGTACAACCGTGCATCGTGCGATCCCTCGGGCAAGCCGTGGGATCCGGAGCGCAGACAAATCTGGTGGGATGAATCCAAACAGTCCTGGGGCGGCAATGATATCCCAGATTTCAAAGCTGATTCTGCGCCCAAGGATCACATGGGTCCCTTCATCATGAACCCTGAAGGTGTGGGCCGCTTGTTCGTTCCCTTGGGAGCAATGGCTGATGGTCCGTTCCCGGAATACTACGAGCCAATCGAGAGCCCCATCGCCAACCCACTCCACCCCAACCAAACGAACAATCCGGTCGTGAAGAAATACAAGACCGACATGGATAAGTACGGCACGCCGGATCAGGGCTACAACGTCGTCTGCACGACTTATCGGCTGACTGAGCACTATCACTACTGGACCAAGAACAACCCGATGAACGTTGAGTTAGTGCCGGAGCCTTTTATCGAAGTCCCATTTGAGCTGGCCGACCGCATGGGTCTGCGCGGCGGCGAGAAAGTCAAAGTAACCAGTGCGCGCAGCCACTACATCGCCAAGGCGATGGTCACCCGGCGCATCAAGCCCATGAAGATCGATGGCAAGGAGACGTTCCAGATCGGTATTCCGATTCACTGGGGTTTTCGTGGCATTGCCGAAGACGCGGACAAGACAGCCAAGACCCTCGCCAATCAGTTGACTCCGACTGTGATTGACCCCAACGCGTTTACGCCGGAGTTTAAAGGCTTCTTAGTGAAGATCGAAAAAGCCTAGAAAGGGTGGGAAGACGATGAGCGACAGAAAGACGCTCCAGATTAAGCAGATCTCGGCCCACCCCGGACCCATTCCGGGTCTCGGCGTGCAGCGCGATCTGGAGGTCTGTAAGCTGGTCGATACGACCACTTGTATCGGTTGCAAGGCCTGTGAGGTGGCGTGTGTCGAGTGGAACGACATGCCTTTTGCCGAAACCACTTTCGATAACACCTATCAGACCATGCCTGAGACTCGCTGGAACTTCTGGAACCTGATCAAGTTCAACGAACACCAGCGCGAGGACGGCACCATTCAATGGCTCATGCGCAAGGATCAGTGCATGCACTGTGCCGATCCCGGATGCCTGCGGGCTTGTCCCGCGGACGGCGCCATCGTGCAGTACGCCAATGGCATCGTGGATTTCAATCAGGAAAACTGTATCGGGTGCGAGTTTTGTGTCTCCGGCTGCCCCTATAACATTCCGAAGTTCAATAAGGAGACCAAGAAAGTCTACAAGTGCACTCTATGCTCCGACCGCGTTGGGCAGGGTTTGGAACCGGCCTGCATCAAGGCCTGCCCTACCGGCTGCCTGAAGTTTGGAAGCAAAGAAGACATGAAGATGATCGCCGAGAGCCGCGCCGCCCAGCTCCGCGAACACTTCGGATACGAGAACGCGGGTGTGTACGATCCACAGTCCATCGGCGGCACGCACGTAATCTACGTTCTGCACGATGCGACACAACCGGAGCTCTATGGCGGCCTGCCTAAAAATCCGCAGATTCCATGGAGTTATACGGTCTGGAAATGGCTGTTCAAGCCTGTGCTGGGTGCATTCTCCATGCTCGGTCTCGTCGGGGTTTTGCTGCACTACGTCACCGTAGGCCCACGCCGGCCGCAGCCGGAACCGCCCAAGAAGGAGGACTGATGCCTACTGCGGTGGAGCGTTTCGATGACAAAGCGCGGGCAGCGTTCGATCGCATCGGCCGCAACGAAGTTTACCAAGGCGAGTTGCAGCGTCATCGCGTGTACACGCGTTTCCTTCACTGGATGGTTGCCGTCTTCTTTTTTCTATCCTTATTCTCCGGGTTCGGCATTTACCTGCCCTGGCTGTTTCGCTGGTTCACGCCGCTGTTCGGGGGAGGGCCACTGAGCCGGGCGCTGCATCCCTGGTTTGGGGTGTTATTCGTGTTCTTCTTCGCGCTCCAGGCTTTGAACTGGCTGAAGCCAATGTCGTGGACTAAGGCAGACAGCGCCTGGATGCGCCGCCTGCGTAGCACCATTTCTGGTGAGGAAAAGCTTGACCCGCCAGATACCGGCTTCTTCAACGCTGGCCAGAAGGTGCAGTTCTGGGAGATCGTGATTGGGTGCGTCGTCTATCTCATCACCGGGATCATTCTCTGGGCGGGAGCAAGAACCTTCGGACCAATTGCGGTGGCGTTCAGCTATATTTTGCACGACATCTCCGCCATTATCATGCTGGGCGGAATCTTTATTCACATGTATCTAAGTACGATCGGTGAACCCGGTACCTTCCAAGCCATGACGCGCGGCGCTGTCAGCGAAGCATGGGCATGGACCTTCCACCCGGCATGGTACAAGGAGGTCACTGGACGCGATCCGCGCCGAGCCTACGAAGAAGCCCGTCAACGCATGGAAGCGGGCCGAAGCAAGTAACGCCGGAGCCACTGTGATTGCGAGCCGGGGTTAGTGAGAAGGCTGTTCTCCAATCACGCCTTTACACAAATCACCGTCGCGTCATCGTGCAGCCCTGGTCCGTTCGCGAACCTGCGTACATCGTCGAGGATGTCATTCACTGCTTGGCGGGTACTTTCCTTCTCGGATGAGGTGGGGAGCGCTTCTACTCGGAATATTAGGGTTACTCCTCTCCGCGAGATAGTTCCGCTGCCAGCTTGATCGAAACCTGGATTTACCAGACCGAGCGCCGGACATGGTTCTTGTCAGAAATAGTACGTGACCTGTAAATCAGAAATAGTACGTGGTCTGCAAAGCAGTCCGAAATATTCAGGGCTTCAAAAGCCCATCAACTCCAACACACACACCGAAAGGAGAATCTCCATGCCATATATTAATGTCGGAAAGGAAAACTCCGGCAACATAGATCTCTATTATGAGGATCACGGTTCTGGTAAGCCGGTTGTCCTGATCCATGGATATCCACTGAGCGGTGCTTCCTGGGAGAAGCAGGTGCCAGTTCTTTTGGAAGCAGCTCAGCGTGTCATCACCTATGACCGCAGAGGGTTCGGCAAGTCCAGTCAGCCAACAACCGGCTACAACTACGACACCTTCGCCGAGGACCTACACAAACTCGTGACTCAGCTCGACCTACGTGATTTCGCGCTGGTCGGTTTCTCAATGGGTGGCGGCGAAGTGGCGCGTTACTTGGGGAAATATGGATCGAAGGGCGTGAGTAAGGCGGTGATCATCTCAGGGGTCCCGCCGTTCCTGCTGAAGACGGCGGACAACCCGGAGGGCGTGGACGGCAGCGTCTTCGAGGGAATTCAAAAAGCTGTTGCCGCAGACCGCTACGCGTTCTTCACCGAATTCTTCAAGAATTTCTACAACACAGATCTCCTGCTGGGAAAGCGGGTCAGCGAACAGGCCGTCCAGGCCAGTTGGAACGTCGCGGCTGGGGCCTCTGCCACGGCCAGTCTTGCTTGCGTGCCAACCTGGCACGAGGACTTCCGCAAGGACCTGAGGCGGATCGACGTGCCCACACTGGTCATTCATGGCGATGCGGACCGCATTCTCCCCATGACGGCTTCGGGTCTCCGCACTGCCAAGCAGATCAAGGGAGCACGCCTGTTGGTGGTCAAAGATGGACCGCACTGCATAACTTGGACACATGCGGACGAAGTGAACTCTGAATTGGTGAACTTTCTTGGGAAAGGTGTTGCGCAGCGTGCAGTCTCAGCGTCCCAGAGCGAAGCCGTTGCGTAACCAGACAATTCTTCGAACGTACTTCACAGAGGGTGCCCTCTCAGACCGGCACCCTCCAACCTTGACTGCGCCCGACAGGAGAACTAGCAAAAACACTTCGTCGGCCCGGATGACCAATGGCCGATCAGAGAGCTCCTGCATCGGATTCCGAGGGCACAATGAGTGCTATTCATGCAATTGGGTGTCATGAGGGCGCTGAGCACGGGGAGTGCGAACGCCGGCCCTAGCCGGACTTGCTAATTCATCCGGGTGATTCAGCGCTTCCAGACGGGTAGCAGGCGCATGCCGGATGTCGTACGCAGGGTGTTCTTTCAGTAGTGCTGCCATCCGGCTCGTCTGACAGAAAGGTTGTGTGGCATCGCCTGCAATCGACAATTCAGCCCCTGGCGGCAAATGCACGGAATTTTCGTCAGGGTTACTCCGACCTTCTCCTTGCACAAAGCCCATAAAAAATGCCCTCGCTCCCGCAAGGGCATCTTCTCATCTACTTACCGTCCAGTCACAGAGTTTTTGTCACAGTCTGCACCGGAACCCTACTCATTTCGCGAGCGATTCGAACCTCACAACATCTTTGCGCTTTCCACATGGATAGAATCACCACTCACGTGACCGGTCACGGCAACGTGGTGTCCCT
>QIAR01000432.1 GCA_003225595.1 Acidobacteriota bacterium
ACGCGAAAACCTCGCGCTTCTGGCGGGCCAATCTGGGACCCAACCTCATCTACCAGAGTCGGGGCGGGTAGCTTATCGCTATTCGGTGGTTCCAGGAGGAGTGCAAGGTCCTGACGAGCTGGAACGGGCGAGCGTGCGCGACCAAGTCGTGTCGGCACACTTTGCTGGATTCGATTTTCACCGCGCCATCGTCCTTCGTTTGAACCGACCCAAACTGGTTTATCTCTCCTACCGCGTGGGCGATCACGTGTTCTGGACAAAGGAAAAGGTGCAGCTGGCAAAGGGGGAAAAACTAATTAGCGACGGCAAGATTGCAGCCCGTACGCGGTGCGGAAACCAGATTTCGGAGAGGGCGCGGAAGGCGATCTCGCCGCAAGAACCGCCGACGGCGGTGTTTGACCAACCGATGCATGTCGGGGGTGGCACCGGGACTCAGGTACCATTTCCTTCGGACTTCGAATCGGCATTGCTGACCAGGCCGCAATTTCCTGGGCTGGACCCGGCTGCCGCGGGGCCACCCAGGTCCGGACTATTCTTCATACCGCCAGGCGGGGGGTTTTTCCCGCCCGTCTTCCCGCCAGCAATCCCATCTGGTGGCTGCGAGACCGCGGCCGACGAGAAGCGTGAGCAGCAACTAGGGATCAAAGATGACGAAAAGAAAGAAAAGCATTGTTCAAGTCCCACGGCATTTCCGGGCCCGCCTCCCGCGACCGTCCCCGAGCCCGGCACAATCCTGCTAGTTTCATCGGGGCTGGCAGGAGTGTATCTGCGGTATCGCAGGAAGTCGGCCAAGCCATGGGAATAACTCTGGGTGTGTCAGATAGTTGCTGATTTGCCCGCGAGTTCTCCTTTAAGCTCACCGCTTATCTTTTCTGAGATGGCGGAAGGTGGTCAGTGTACAACGAAAAGCCGCATGTATTTGCCGCCAAACTTTGATCGGCCGATCGCGTTGCTGGTGTAGCAACTGGGACTAATACTAAAGGCACCATCCAGCTTGCGCAACGCTGTTAGAATTCTCTTTAGCACCCCACAAGGAACAGTATGAAGGCTCTCCCCAAAACGTCAATCGTTTGCCTCTTGAGAATTTGTGCGGGCACGTGTGCCGGCGCATCACCAGCACCTCAGGAGGCGCAGCGGGCCGCCGGGACAGCGACGATCCGCCGCGTCGCCTTGCTTCGAAACCGCAATGACATTGAAGTAGAGATCAATGCTAATCAGCGCGTCAGCCCGCAGACGCGCGTTTTGAGCGGGCCGGATCGCGTGGTGATCGATTTCCCCAATGCTGTGCCCGGAAGTGAACTGCACAATTTTCCCGTGAATCGCGGTGAAGTGAAGGCTATACGCGTCGGACTCTTCGAGAACAATCCGCCGGTCACGCGCGTGGTGCTCGACCTGAAGACGCCGCAGACCTACCAGATATTTCCGTCCGGCAACACGGTGATTGTAAAGGTCGGTGCCGGAGGCAGCGGGAATCCCACTTCCGCAGCTGCGAACCCGCCGACCCAACCTAGACCGCTGCAGCCTACGCCGGTCCAGCCTGCACTGCCTCAGCCTGCACGGACTCAACAACCTGCCCTGCGTCCGCAAACCGTGCTGCCCCAGCAACCTGCAGTAGCATCAGCCAAACCACCTCTGGAGGTTAGCTTTCAAAACGGACTGCTGAGCGTAAGATCGGAGAGAGCTTCGCTGGCGCAGGTTCTATATGAAGTGCACCGCCGCACCGGAGCCGATATCGCGGTCCCAGCCGGCGCTGAGCGGGAACAGGTCGTGACAAACCTTGGACCGGGGCCAGCGAAAGAAGTGCTCGCGTCACTGCTGAACGGTTCTCACTACAACTTCATCATTTTGGGTGCGGACGAGGGTACGGGTAGCTTAGGGCGCGTGATTCTCAGCCCCCGATTTGAGGGAGCGGCGCCCGCAGGCAATTTTTCTCCCTCGCCTCCGGGAGCGGAGCAATCTCAAAATCTTGACGTCCCGCCTCCGGAAAACCCGCCCGCTGCGGAAAACGAACCCATTTCGGATCCGCCCGCTCCTGAAAATCAGCCCGTTCCTGCCCAAGCCGTTCCACCTGCACCACCCGATCCGAATGCGCCACAAGGAGAGCCGCCACCCGATTAGGCAAAGTGAGGTCTTTTAAAGCCTTGTCGATGCTACTGGTGAATGAGACGGACTGGGATGGGGGATATGCCGCCACCAGAAACGGCATTTCCGGTTGGGATTGGGGGACAGCCTGAGGCATTGAGAATCACAGCATCAACGTTGCCTCCTGGGTTGCCTTTCGTTATTCCAAGTTGCAAAAAACCAACCACTGTCGCGGTTATATTGCAGCTGCCAGCTGGACACATATCACGTCCGTCGTAGAGTGGTACCGTCACGATAGAATCACTGCGGCCTATGTTGTTGACGCCCCGGAGAGTAGGGTTAGGGTTGTTATCACCGCCAATGATCGTTACAGGAGCAAGGAGGTTCGGGTTGATGCTGTCCTGTCCCGAACCCAATCCCGGGTTATTTGCGTGGATTAGACACTGAGTCGCCGCGGCGTGTTTGGCTTCCAGCGATCCTCCTCCTGTCCCTGGGTCTATTGACACAGGTTGGCCCAAACCGATGGTCTGCCCACAGGAGAACTGGAACGTGGCGGAGCAAGCGATGTTGTCATAGTATGGCCCACTGCCGACCTGGTTGCAACCTAAAGCACTGCCAGATGGGCACGCTGGTGTCGGCGGAGCGATGGGGACATTCAGGGCGTAATAGAATTGTCCGCCGGGTGGCGTAGTGGGCTGTTGCACCAAAGAAATCGGAATCGGTTGGCCGATGTATGCGCCATTGTTAGCAATGCTCCCATCTGTTGGGTTCACAAAGTAGGGCGGCCCTGGACAGGTCGCAGGCGGAACAGCAGCGCCGGTTGGGTCGCAGTTGGGGACCAGCCAGGGTTTTACGGATCCGACTTGGATCGGAATCGACGATGATCCCGAGGGATTGTAGGCTTCTGCCGTGGCGCTGGCACTCGCGTTGATGACGCGGGTTCCCCAAATCCTTCCGAAAAAGGTGGGCAAATCGGTGCGCTGTACCGTAGCTGTGATTTCCGGATTCTCACCGGCCGCTCGAAAGTTACAGTTGATGGACTGAATGGTTGCAGGTTGTCCTGCGATCTGGTGACGGTCCGCGACCTCTTCTGCTTGCTTATTTGCGATGGCTGCAGCACCCGGTCCCCCACTGATGCACACCTTATCCTGGACGGTACTGGAGTTAGGATCTCCCAATTGCCATGAGGTGAAGCCAGATGTAACAAACATCTTGGCTGCGGCGAGTGCAGCGGCATCAGCGGCTCGCTGTGCCTCACTCCGTGCGACGTACAGGGTCACAACATCGATGGATAGAGCAGCCATTGCCAATATGGTGACCATGGCAACTGCTACCAGCACTATGGTGACGCCTCGCTCGCCATTGCGGTTTTTTGAGATCTGCGCCACGGCATTCCCTCAGCTCAAATTCTGCATTATCGACACGGTTGTGAGTGGAGTCGTCCCTGAATATCTGGCTCCTGGAATCAGCAAAGTGATCACGCTATTAAATCGCCACTTATACGTGTAGGTGAGTGTAATACGGGTCGCTTCGACGGTCAGGGCCGATGGATACGGTGCGGGCAAGTTGGATGAGAACGTGTACCCACGCTCGATTGTCAGGGTGAGGGCGCCGGCGCAACCCCCCGTGGAGCTAAACGTCCAAGCGAGCGGTCCCGTTGGTGGTAACGCGGGGGTGCTGCCGAGCCCACAATCGTCCACTCTTGCCGCAACCAGGTCATTGCCCACGACGTCGCGAATGGCACAGATTGAGTCTGGCGCATTGCAGCCACCGGCCGGCGTAAGCGAAAGATCAGTTGTGGGCTGGTTCGCAGCCACACGGGCACCTTCGCGCGCAGCGTTGGCAAGTTTCTGCTTAGTTCCGAAAGCGAGCCCGAAATCAAAGATTCCCACCACAAAGACCATCAGCAGAGGCAGAGCCACGGCAAATTCGGCAATCTGGGCACCTCGGGAATCTATCAGCAGGCACCGACCAATGTTTTTCCCTGGTCTACCGTGATTGCGAGTTGAGAACCCCGAGGCTTTCATTCAGTTTTCCGTGGCAGACTGTGCCGCAGCTGGAATTGTTGCCGCTGGCAGATTACTCAGACCCAAGGTGAAGTTGAAGGAGTATCCGACACTCACTCTGGTACCCAGCAAGGGATTGGTTCCGCACACCGGTGGGGACGCTGTGCCGCACCCCACCGCTGCACCCGTTCCACACGAGATCGGGACTCCCCTACAGATCTGCAAATTGAAAGACTGCCCATCAGTTGCTGTGACAGTGGTCGTGCACGTGGGCGCTGGCGTCGCCTGGCAACTGAATGGAGGAGCGTACGCTGCCAGATCGCTGACTTTGAGGTGGTCGGCATTGAGGATCTTCTCGACTGTATCGGCGATAGCCTGGTCATTAGCGGGCGTGTTGTTACATGAACCACAAGATGCCTGGCTGGCAGTTAGGACGCCTTCTTTGGCTG
>QIAR01000433.1 GCA_003225595.1 Acidobacteriota bacterium
TCGCACGCGCCTCTTATAGACGATCAGCCCAGCTGCCATAATACCCGCGACAAGAATCGCGCCGATCAATACCGTGATCAGCGGCTCCGGTCTTAAAAAAGCGCCCAATGCGCCGACCAATTTCCAATCGCCCGCGCCCAGGCTCCTCACCAGGACGAAGGGCAACAACAACGCCAAACCCAGCCCAGCCCCAAGCAGGGAAGCCTTTGCGCCAGACCATCCCGAAGC
>QIAR01000434.1 GCA_003225595.1 Acidobacteriota bacterium
TCCACCGGCAGAGCTGGATGAAGCGTTCACTCGCTTGCAAGTCACCTACGATCCTTTACGTGCCTCTTTGTTGACAGCGGCCAAATCATCCTTTGACGCAGGCTTTCTGGGACGACAGATGCCTGACCTCTCCCGGCTTTATGACCTCACGCTACTAAACCAAGTTCTGACGGAGAAAGGGAAGAAAACGATCCAATGACACCTAACGCTCACAACACGGCTTCAGAACCGGTATTTTTCGGAGATCACAGGAGCACTGCCCGTGCAAGCGCGACGCGCTGGAAGACCGGAGCGGCACCTTCCGTGCTCCCACTTCCTCAACCTGTTTCAGATGTTCCGAAAGTATCCCTGCACGGAATATCCCTGAGTTACAAGACGACGAATGGCAGCCGATTGCTGGCGATTGACAATATCGATTTGAAAGTCCGCACCGGTGAGTTTCTCTGCATTGTTGGGCCTTCCGGTTGCGGCAAATCAACCTTGCTGCATTTGATCGCGGGCTTACACAAACCGACCTCCGGTCACGTTTTGGTTGACGACAACGTGGTCGAGGGAACGGGGACGGATCGCATCCTCATTTTCCAGGAACTCGGCCTTTTTCCTTGGCTGAAAGTGGGAGAAAACGTTGAGTTCGGCATGAAGATGAAGGGTCTGAGCAAGGCGGAACGTGAGGAGAAGATTCGCTATTACCTGCGGCTTGTCCACCTTTCACAGTTCAAGGACAGCTACGCTCATCAGCTCTCCGGCGGTATGCGACAACGCGTTGCACTGGCCCGGGCGCTCGCCACCGAGCCCGATGTTCTACTGATGGATGAGCCTTTCGCGGCGCTTGATGCGCAGACGCGCGACCTTCTGCACGACGAGCTGGAGCGCATCTGGGCCGAAACCGGCCGCACCATCGTCTTCGTCACACACAATGTTCGAGAAGCGGTTCGACTCGGAGATCGGGTCGTACTGTTCACCTTCCGTCCCGGCCGCGTTAAGCGCGAATTTCAAGTCGATCTCCCCCGGCCACGTCAACTTGAGGAAGTTGATGTCGCCCGTGCGGCTCGCGAGATCCTCGAACACTTGAGGGAAGAGATCAATAAGTCTTTGGAAGTCGAGTACGGAGTGTGGCCATGAAGCATGTCGCTAGACAGGTCATCTTCTACGCAGCACTGATCGGAATTTGGGCCTTGCTGGCCAAACTGAAAATCTGGCCGCCGTACATTTTCCCCACCCCGTGGGGTGTAGTGGATGCATTACTGGCAGGATTCAAGGACCACAGCTTCTGGATCGCCATTGGCGTGAGCATGAAACGAATGATGCTGGGGTACGGAATCTCCGTCGCGCTGGGAATGGTGCTCGGCCTGGGCGTGGGGAGTAACAAATTCCTGGAAGAAACTGTCGGCGGACTGCTGGTCAGTTTGCAGAGCCTGCCCAGCATCTGCTGGCTGCCGCTAGCGGTGTTGTGGTTCGGCCTGACGGAGAAAGCGATTCTCTTCGTAGTAGTAATGGGCTCGCTGCTTTCCGTTACCATCGCGATGGAAGACGGCCGAAAGCACATGCCCAAGATCTATGGCATGGCTGGCCGCAATTTGGGAGCGCGCGGTTTCGCGCTGTTCTGGCACGTGCTGTTGCCCGCGAGCCTGCCGTACATTATCTCCGGACTCAAGCAGGGATGGGCCTTCGCTTGGCGCTCGCTGATCTCGGGCGAAATGATCTTCGTTAGCCTGGGATTGGGTCAGTTACTCATGATGGGCCGCGACCTGAACGATATGAGTCAGGTCATCGCAGTCATGATCCTCATTATCGCAATTGGTTACATCGTGGATGGTCTGGTGTTTAAGTCTGTGGAGCGTCGGCTCCGGAATAAATGGGGATTGGCGCCTGCGACATAGCTTAGTAACTTTCCTTTGTTCGCTTAGTCCCAAGGTTCAGAAGTGGATCGATCGAGATTCGACAGCAAGCTAGTTCAATGTCACCCAAGTGCGAGACACAGCCGAGCGTTCCGCGGCGTCCAACACTCGTTGCACTAAAGCGGCATCCTCGAAATTGGGGTGGAAAGATTCTTCCCGCGCCAGTGCGCCGAGGAAGTCTCCGAGAGTAGCAATGAACGTGTGCTCGTAGCCGATGATGTGACCCGGCTTCCAAAAGTTCTCCGCGTAAGGATGATCCGGACCGGTCACCATCAAGCTGCGGCCGGCTTGTAAATTGGGAGCTTCGGTAGCATCGTAGAACTCAAGCCGGTTCATGTCCTCGAGATTGAAGCGCAGCATACCTCGAGATCCATGGATTTCGAATGTATTGCGATTGCGGCAACCTACAGCATAGCGGCTGGCCTCGAAACTGCCGATGCTTCCATTGGCAAAGTGTACCGATAGTATTACGGCATCATCCACATCGCGACCTGGGGCAAAAGCGTGGGTCATGGCGGACAAGTCCGTGATTGCTCCGTTGAGGTAAAGCGCCATATCAACAGAGTGCGACAGCAGATCTCCAATAGCTCCGGATCCAGCCTCGGCGCGCCTGTAGCGCCAACCCGAGCCTTTCGTCGGATCATTACCAGATTGATTAAGGTATGTGGCACGATAATGGAATGTCTGCCCGATGCGTGCTTCTTCAATAAGTCTCTTTGCGAAAGCGACGGCCGGCACCCGCCGGTAGTTGAACCAGACCAGGTTGGGGACGTGGCGCACAGCTCTTGCCATGCTCTCGGCCTCCTCCAGTGACATCGCCAACGGTTTTTCGCACAATACGATCTTTCCAGCCTGAGCCCCAGCCATGGCTATCGGGGCGTGCAGCGCGTTAGGCACAGCTATATCGATGACCTGGATGTCTTCCCGACCGACAATCGCCCGCCAATCGGTTTCAACTTCTTCCCATCCCCATTGCGACGCCGCGGCCTCCAGCTTCGCGCGATCGCGCCCACAGATAACCTTCAAGTGCAAGTCGTTCGGTAGTTTGAAGAAATACCCGACCTGATGAAAGGCGTTGGAATGAACCCTCGCGATGAAACCAGAACCAATCATGGCCACATTCAGCTTCTGCTTGCGTTGACTCATGCTAACGCCCCCGATTTGCAGCTACCCCGGCGACGGATAACAGCGCAGGGTAAATGCGAATTAGTTTGACGATGAGGGAAGTTCTCCGCCGGCGCTGGCCTCTATCAACTTCTGTACCGGCAATATCACCATCAGCAGCAGTTGAGACTTCGGTTTCTTCGCCTCTACGATCAGTGCCAGTTGTTCTGCCTTCCATGGGTCCGGTGGCCGTTCGCCGCGGTCAAGATAATCCAGTGCACGCAAGCCAGCGGCACCTAAAGCCGAAAGATCCTGAGCGATCGGCGCCCCTTCTTTCAACAAGAAAGACCCGTCTAGGAGTTGCCGAAGATTTGTCTGATTGTCACGCCATCTCGTCAACAGGATGCGAATCTGAGCCTTGGTTTCAGTATTGTTGGCCTGCCCGGAAACGATCACATTCACCAGATCCGCAAAGCGGCGTGCGGTGTCACTTTCTGGGCGAGCGGCATCGACCAGACGATTCAGCGGAGTTGCACTCGTCGGTACGACGGTTGCAGTTTCCTCACGGGCATAATCCTTAACGGGTTCCATCACGTCAGCGAGTGTGCGAAGTGCTGAGATGTCGTTTGTCCCGGCAATTCGGCGCAGCATGGGGCCATAGCTCGAGTTGTGGGTCAGGCCGAACCAGTCTAGGTGGCGGCTGACTACTTCAAGGCGCTGGTACATCGAGTTCACATCTTGCACCTGCTGCGGTGACCAGAGACGCTCTGCAATGGCCGCCGTCCGAGGCCAGATTCGTGAATCGATGTTCTCCGATGAGACAAATTCCGCCCACATGCATGCTTCGCCGCCGAGTATTCGCTGTTCCTCCTCCGGGCTCAGGCTTGTTGCGTCGTCGGACATGGGATCAATCGCGTAGTGGTGCCATGCCGGCCAAATCAGGTCAAGGTAATAGCCGTGCGACAAAAGTCCGCGATAACCCTGCCTCGCAGCTCCGGCTAGAGACTCCTGCCCCCGCCACGACTGGATCACAGTGCTTTTCGGCAAATCTGGGCTCAAGATCTCATCCCAGCCGATCATCGTCTTCTTGTGCTTGCTCACGATCTCTTGCACGCGCTTGTTGAAGTACGCCTGCAGTTCCTGATTACTCTTGATTTCGCGTTTACGCATGAACTCTTGTATTTTCGGATTTGCATCCCACTGCTTTCCGTTTACCTCGTCGCCCCCGATATGGAAGTACTGGTCGGGAAAAAGCTCGGCCATTTCACCGATGAACTCGTTGAGGAACTTGTAGGTTTTGTCCTGGGTTGGGTCCATTGCCGGATCGAAGACTCCCCACTTGCGTTCTATCTCATACGGACCCGGCGCACTGGCGAGTTCAGGATACCCGACGAACCAAGCTGTACTGTGTCCGGGCATGTCGAACTCGGGAACCACGCG
>QIAR01000424.1 GCA_003225595.1 Acidobacteriota bacterium
CCTCGCGGGCCGCGCGGTCGGTGACGCGCTCAATGCGGGCTTGGTTTAGGAGTTCGGCGGTGATGCCAAGACGCGAGAACATCGCCAGGTCCGGCGGAGTCAAGTTGGAATCGCCATTGGAAGTCATCCGTTTTGAGCTCTGGGTCCACCTGGCGAGCTCTCCCAGCTTTCGCAAATTCGTGCTACCAACTGTTTTGAAAATAAGAGATAAGGAATTGCTGTGGTTCGCAACCGGCGGGTTTTGGTAAGTCAAGTTCTGTGGAAAATGCGATGTTAGCCGCACTGGGCACGGCTTTCAGCGCGTCAACATTTTTTTGAATTGGTAAGTAATTGGTAAGTGGTAAGTCGCTCTACCTGCCTGAATCGGAGCTATAGCAGCTCGCGCTTCCGCATGTCGGCGCGTACTTCGCTGATCCTGGGATCGATCTTAGCTCTAATTGCTGGATCCTCATACGCAGACGCGAACGACCGGTTGCGTTTCTTGTCCCACTCGGGGGGCAAGTCGGTTTCCCATTTTTCATCAAGCCAGTTACATATGTCGCGGTTGCTCGCATGAGGCTGCTGTCTAAGGCAATGAGCAATAGCGTTCTTTAGCTTGGAGCGATACGTCAGAGCACACTGCTTACCGTTGCTGGACTGTCGCACCTTTTGCTCCCTGACAGAACAGTGAGCGCTTGCAGTTTCGATCGTCTGCCCGGGTTTGCTTTCTTGGCTAGGCCGCTCTGACGGAGCGGTTTGAGCGGCTTTTATTTCTGGGACGCCTTCTTCTGCGATGATCACATCTTGTGGTGGCTCTTCGATGTCAGAGACCGCTGATCCCGAACCCTCATCCTCGGGCTGCTGCGAAGAGACAGGTGCTTCGGCTTCGTCCGCCTCAATTTTTTGCCGGGCAACCTCGTCGTTGATCCAGCCCGCGACAATTTTGCCGGCTTCATCTGGAGTCTTTACGCCAACGATGATCCTCCCGTCCGGGCCCACAGCCTGCCCCTTCCGGAGCAGCCATCCAGCCAGCAGTGTGACAGTGTCTAACAGTAAGCTGGCCCGTTCGGCTTCGGGCGCGCTCACAATTAGATCGACTAAAGCCTCAAGATGTCTTGAGGTTAACCCATCACCGAAATCCAGCTCTTTAGGGCTTGGAGGGACAGGAGGGGGTGGCGGAGGCTGTCCACTGTCTACCGCAAGCACCGCACGCGCCGCCCACGCTTCCCGGGCTTGATAGGCACCCATTGCAATGGCTGCTTCGGTTTCCTGGCAGGATTTGCCTGGTATCCGGACGGCACGGCGCGCCTTGATCGCGGCAACGAAGGAGCAGAGGCTCCCGTTAGGATTCTGCCGAAGGATCTCCTGGGCTATATTGTCAGCTTGGGCGCGAGATTGAACATTGACAGCCCAACCGTTGGCGTCTTGGATGTAGCCAAGCTGCCAGAGCATGTCACCGAGAATATCCTGCAACGGGGCGGCCGTTTCCAGCAAGCTACGAGCCCTCGCCGCAAGCACGCTCCCCCCGTATAAGGCAACCTGCCCGAGCAGATCTTTGGTCTCAGGCGAAAGGTTGAACCTGTCGGTCAGTTTGTCGGGCGTTATCCTGGTGCACCCAGGCTGAGAGAATTGGTTTTCCCGCCCGTCACTGATAAGTTCGGCATCACCAAATCCTTTGAACTGGTATTGATAAGCAGTCGTGGTCACTACGACGCCCTTCTGCGACTCTCCGCGACCTTCCCGATGTGATGGATTAGCGGAAGGGGGGACCGGGAAGGCGATCCCTTTTTACTGTCGGTGATCTGCCGACATTTATTCCGAGTTCTGTGCGCATAATAGCGTAAAAAACTGGTAAGGACGAAGCCTGATTTGATGGCGTTCATGACAATTGTACGGACGTCGGCGTCTTTGCCTTCTAACTGCGGGAGCCATGTATTGGAACTTTCCTACCAACGTGGCTTCAGTGAGTGGTGAGTCTTCTCATTTCCGCCGTCATCTCGGCGAGAGCATCAGCCATCGGCACAGGCTCCTGCTGGCCAAGCCGAAGTCAAGCAGCTTCGCGCTCGACTTCGGGAGAGACGGCAGGCACACATTGCGGGAATGTCTATATGCTGGGAGAAGGACTCTGGCCTCGCAGCAAATGCCGTATACCCTCTGAACCCATCCATCGGCTCGCTGCTCCATTATGCGGCGAAGCTGGTGCGGAATCGGCTTTTCCTTTTGGTGTCTCTGTAGCAGCTCGTCATTCGGAATCTCCTCTTCGAGAGCGTCAAGCAGGGCCGCAGTATCCCGCTCGACCCTATGTCTGATCGATTCCCACACGGCCACATCTTCATAGCAGTCATGTACCGACATTGGCACCTTCTCGTGCCTTCTCGAATTGTGGATTTACCTGGAAAGGGCGACCGAGAAGTGCCGCCCTTTGTCACGCGCTGATGTACGGTCAGCGGCTACCCAAGTATTTTGCTCGGTAAGAGGAACCTTGCCCGATTGCGATGGCGGAGTCAAGCTGTAATGAATGATGCCAGCGCCGGCGATAAATCCAAATCATGGAAGTTGCCGTGGAGAAAGAGCCCATCAGCGCATGCGCCAAGCGTGAGCGGAAAGACGGGGTCCATGTCCTTGAAGTCGCCATCAGGACGGCGCTCGACCACGATCCGTAGAGCCTCAGCTTGGTATTGCATCAAGATTTGAGATGCGCGGGATTGTAGCAAAAGGAGCCATGTCCTGGTGTGCTCTAAGGATCGAGCTTCATGCGCCGCAGCAGGCCCTGAAAGCGCGGGTCTGTGCGCAGAGATCAAAAATTGGATCTATCTTGAGCGTTAACAAACCATCATCATTGTGCTCCTGGTAAGCTGTTTCCAGCCAGGCAAGAGCTTCGTCCTTTTTGCCCAGGCCGATTTCCACAACCGCGACATCGAACGCTGCTCTTTTCGAATGCTTCTCCAATTCTTTGAGCTGAGAAAGCATCTTGAATGCATCCTGCTTGTCTCCCGAGCGTGCGTACGCGTATCCAAGAGCGCCCCACATTTCGTCCCCGCCGTGGCTCGTTTCTATGGCAGCCTTGTTCAAAACGGTTGTACAATCGCCGCGTTCCCGAGACTTCTAAGGCTAGGAGATGAAGAATGGGTTCCTTGCGATTGCTTCTTGTAATCCTGTCGTTCTCCGCGAGCATACTGGCTGCCGACAGCCCATTCAGCGGTACGTGGAAATTTAATCCATCGAAGGGTCACCCCACTCCGCCGATACCCAAGAGTATCGTCGCACACGTCGAAGCAGACGCCGAAAACTTCAAGTTCAGCCAGGAAGGTGTCGATGACAAGGATCAATCATTCAAGAGTAGCTACGAGGCGAAGTTTGACGGCAAGGAGTACCCAATCACTGGCGATCCCGACAGCGATTCGGTTTCTCTTCAACGCGTGAACGAACGCGAAATCAAGTTCACCATAAAAAAGGCTGGTACGGTTGTATCGAAGCTAGACGTTGTGGTTTCCAAAGATGGGCAGACTACGACGGTTTACATTCAGGACAAGCAACAGAAGGGGTCTGCGGTTTACGACAAGCAATGACTCGTGACCTGAACATCCATTGTCGTAACATCGCCATTACACCAGCGACGCTGGACAGCCGATTTATGGTCTCCTCGTGGCCTACCCCGAAGCGGGCTTGTCATTACTGCAGTAACTTTTAATCTCCACTATTTACTGCTCAACTGTACGCAACCAGGTGCTTATTTGCTTGTACGCCAGATGCAGATTCCTAGATGGAATGGTTGTGCGCGGAGACTCAGTCGGTGAGCCAGAATGGCAGGGATTGGCTCGACGTTTATAGAGCGGCGGTAATGGAATTCGACCGGGACAAGTTGCCAGCGAGCATCGACGTGGCGGAGAAGGCTATCCACCAACGCTTACGGGGATTGCCGATCGCAAACTCTAAGGAGCATCGCGAACTGAGAGACGCACTCAACAGTCTCGCGGTTCTCAAGAGAATGCTCTAGCACATTTGGCGTGTTGAAGCATTTTCTGTTGGCCTGAAATCGAAAAACTGCGGGATCGGTCCTGCGTATCGTGCCAGCCCTACTGCGGCAATGCGCCGCCCATAACTGTCGAAGAATCGTCGTTTCACCACCAATCCAGCCTTAGTGCCGTATAGCGATTTCTATCGACAAGTAACTAGCCCGCTCGCGCGCCCGCGATTTAACTCCTGAGTACATAGGTGTCATCTCCGAGGGTACTGGGGTGCCTTTTGCCGTCGCCATACACTTACCCAGCTTCGCGTTGACTTGCTCCACCTTCACTCCTAACATGGCACGCATGAT
>QIAR01000425.1 GCA_003225595.1 Acidobacteriota bacterium
TGCCCTGGAATTGTTTAATAGAGATCTGCAGACAGAAGCCGTGGTGATGATCGGGGAAATCGGCGGCAATGCTGAGGAGACTGCCGCAGAGTATGTGAAGAACCACATGAGAAAGCCGGTGATCGGCTTCATTGCAGGGCAAACGGCTCCTCCCGGGCGGCGTATGGGACACGCAGGAGCGATTATTTCAGGCGGCAAGGGCACGGCCACTGAGAAGATCAAGGCGATGGAGTCGGCCGGGATTAAGGTAGCAAGGTCGCCGGCGGTCATTGGGGAAACACTGGTTTCGGTGCTGGGCGCGGGGGTTGCGAAAGTTTAGGGCCGGGAATCGATTATGAGTACCGAGCAAACAACACTAGGCAACGGAGATCAGGCGACTCTTACATGAAGACTTTGCAACGCACACTTACTATCATCAAGCCCGATGCAGTTCGCAAAAATGCTATCGGAGACATCATTGAGCAGTTTGAAAAAAGCAATTTCCGCATTCTCTGCCTGAAGATGTTGGAGATTTCCAAGCACCAGGCGGAACAGTTCTATGCGGTGCACGCGGGCAAGGCTTTTTACAATACGTTGACCGATTTCATGTCCAGCGGCCCGATAGTCGTGCTGGCGCTGGAAAAAGAAAATGCCATTGCTGATTTGCGCAAGCTGATGGGAGCAACGAATCCCGCTAAAGCCGAAGAGGGCACCATCCGGAAAAAGTGGGCAACTAATATCGAGCACAATGCGATCCACGGTTCGGATGCGGAAGATACGGCCCGCTTCGAACTGAGCTACTTCTTTGCGGGATACGAATTGGCAAAATGATGCCATTTCGTTGGGGTATCAGGGCCAAGTCATCCGATCGAGAGATGTGGCCATAGATTTGGCAAATTGATGCGGGGCTGAGTGATTGTTTTTCATTTTAATCAGCAGATCAGCAAAAGCTAACGACCGACGACTAACGACTGGTGTCCCATGCCAATGGTTCAAATCACGATGCTGGAAGGGCGTAGCACGGAGCAGAAGCGCAAAGTAGCGCAGCGCATCACGGATGCGATCGTAGAGGAAGCTGGCGCGCGCCGAGAGGCGGTCGTGGTGGCTTTTCACGAAGTCTCCAAGGAAAGCTACGCGTCAGGCGGTGTGCTGATGGTAGATAAGGTAAAGTGACGGCGCTAGCTTGAAAGGTCTCTGATCCGCGCGCCGTCCCGCACCAAGCGATATGCTCAGCTGATTACTTGGATTGAGCATCCTCGATAGGCACGAGCAGATGTCCCTCAACTCGCTCCGCGACTTTGGGCAGGCCTTTGCGAGCATATTGAAGAAAATGGGGTGCTGCGCGATGAGCTTCCAGCGCGGCATCGTCCTTGTATTGTTCATAAACGAAGAAGCGGCGGAACTCGGTCTTGTGGCGGTGCACTTGATACATCAGGCAGCCGGATTCCTTGCGGGACTCCTCTGTCAATTTGCAGAAGATGTCGGCCACCTCGGCTTCACGTCCTTGTTTCGCCATCCACGTCACAGCCAAAACAACCATCTTCGCTCCGTTACCTCCTTCTACACTCGCGCCCGCGCCTGGCTTCTTTTTTCAGTGGCGCCGCCGAGCTGCACGACGAACTCATCCGCGAAGATGGTCTGCTCGCGGCCGGGACCAGTAGAGACCATCCCGATGCGGGCTTCGCTCTTGCGCTCCACAAATGAGAGATATTCGCGGGCTTGCTTCGGCAGCTTTTCCATACGTGTGATGCCTAACGTGGAAGTCCGCCAGCCAGGCATCGTCTCGTAGAGGCACTCGATTTTTCCAAAACCACTATCCTGGCCAGGTATCTCTACCGTCTTCTTGCCATCGATCTTGTAGCCGATACAAATCGGGATCTCGTCGAGTTCATCCAGGACGTCCAGCTTGGTGACGACGAGCCATGAGATACCGTTAATCATGCCAGCGTAGCCGAGAAGTGGCAAATCGAGCCAGCCGCAACGGCGCGGGCGACCGGTAACGGCGCCGTATTCATTGCCTCGCGCGCGCAGCAGATCGCCGGCTGAATCGTGAACTTCAGTTGGAAACGGGCCGCCGCCTACTCGCGTGCAATAGGCCTTGGTGACTCCAATGACCATGTCGATCGCAGTAGGCGCAACGCCTGTTCCAGTAATCGCGCCACCGGAAGTGGCACTGGAGGAGGTCACGAAAGGATAGGTGCCGTGGTCAATGTCGAGCATCGTGCCTTGTGCACCCTCGAAAAGAATGGATTCTCCATTCGTCAACGCCTGGTTGAGCAGGACTGCCGTGTCGCAGACGAAAGGGGTGATTTGTTCGGCCGCCTCCGCATAATCGTGGTACATCTTGTCGGCGTCCAGCGGCTCGGAGTTAAACAGTGCATGCGCGATCATGTTCTTCTCGCGGCACGCATTCTCAATGTGCGTTTTCAGCAGCTTCAGATCCAATAGATCGGCCACACGCAGGCCCCGGCGGCCCATCTTGTCTTCATAAGCCGGTCCGATGCCACGTGAAGTTGTGCCGATTTTTACTCGTCCAGGAGCATTTTCCGCGGCCAACTCGATCATGCGGTGATAGGGCAGGATTACGTGGGCGCGGTTGCTGACGGAAATAGCGCCGTCCACTTTCACACCGGCACCGCGCAGGGCCGCCACTTCTTTCAGGAAGGCCATGGGGTCGAGCACCACACCATTGCCGATGACACTACGGCAGCCGGGGCGCAACACACCACAAGGCACCAGTTGCAAAATGAATTTCTTGTCACGGATGATGACGGTATGGCCCGCGTTATGTCCGCCACCATATCGTGCCACGATGGAGAAGTTTTCCGAGAGGACGTCGACGATCTTGCCCTTACCCTCGTCCCCCCATTGCGCACCTACAATGACCGCAGTCTTGCCCTTCTTCAAATTCAACTCCGTGGAAGTAAGTTGCACGGCTGCCCTAGCCGCCTTGCAGGGTCGCACACACTTCTTGCACCCGCGAAGATGCGCAATTGCTGAAATCCTGGGGATATAAGCGGAGCAGGTGTGTACCCGCTATGATACCTTGCCTAGCTCGGTATGGGCAATTGGGCGTTCGAATGGCAGGTCGCAGGCGGAAGGTGACAGATTGCAACGTTGGTATTGGGAGTCACGGTTTCGTTTGGATTATCGGCTAAATTGCGGCAGGTGAAATTGGAAAGCCCTGGCTCAAGCTTTATCTCTAATCGTAAACTGAAGAGCTGCGACGTGCGGGTTGATGGCCTGTAAACTGGACTCTTATGCCCGAGCTTCCCGAAGTTGAAACCATTGTCAAAGGACTGGCCAAGCGCGTTACGGCAGACGTGATTGAGTCAGTTTGGCTGGGTTCGAAGGCGGAGCCGTTGAAATCTTCAGCGCTAGAGATCGCAGCCACTCTGGAGCACAAGCGAATCGGTGGCGTACGCAGGGTGGGGAAGCACATCGTGTTTGATCTGGAGGCGGATCAGGCGACACCGGCGCTCTCGGCTGTTGACAGGAACCACGTGGGAACGCGTCGGCGGTCCTCGAGGCGCGGACGGGTCAAGGACTCGTCTCCACCCAATCGTTCACCGGCGAAAGCCAGTTGGATCGTGCATCTCGGCATGACCGGACGGCTGGTGGTGTGTTCGCCGGAGGCCGAGATTGCCAAACACACACATGCCATCGTGAAGCTAGCGTCGGGAAGAGAATTGCGCTTTGTCGATCCGCGGCGGTTTGGACGCTTAAGCGTCTCCTCTAACGGCGAATTCGCTACGGTTGGGTCCGAGCCGCTCGAAGTCGAATGGGAACGCTTTCTTAGTCTGTTCCGCGGCCGCAAGACCCCAATCAAAAGCGCATTGCTGAACCAGAAGCTGCTGCGCGG
>QIAR01000426.1:0-4502 GCA_003225595.1 Acidobacteriota bacterium
CTCAATGCTGGCCGAAAATTGTACTGCCGGCCGTTTAGCAGAGCCGCCGTGCAATGTGAACAATTGATTTCTTAGGCCATGACAGGGTCGATGGCTTCCTTGTTCACGCCCAGTTCCTCGAGGGCCTTTTGCGCCCGTCCTGGGTCGAACTTCTCGTCCCGAGCCAGTTGCGATAGTGCTGCTGCCGCTATTGAACTTGCATCCACCTCGAAGTGCCGCCTCAAAAACTCGCGATTGTCGCTGCGCCCGAAGCCATCCGTCCCCAGCGATACAAGTCTGCGACCTAGCCAACGCGCTAGCTGGTCCGGTACGATCTTCATGTAATCGGTGGCTGCGATAATGGGTCCCTCGGCTCCTTCGAGGGCGGTTAGGACATAAGGCCGCTTTTCAGGCTCGGAAGGATGCAGGCGGTTCCATCGCTCGGTTTTGAGCGCCTCTCGACGAAGCTGGTTGTAGCTGGTGACACTCCATACATCCGCTAACACGCCGTATTTCTCGGCCAGGATTTCCTGGGCGTGCAGCGCCTCATTCAGGATGGGGCCGCTGCCGAACAATTGAACTGCCGCCTTCCCGCCAGTGGCCGCCCGGTACTTGTAGATTCCGTGAAGAATGCCCTCGCGGCAGCCATCCGGCATTTGCGGCATTCCGTAATTCTCATTATAGAGAGTGATGTAGAAGAACAAGTCCTCTTTCTCCTGATACATCCGTCGCAGGCCGTCCTGAACGATCACGGCAATCTCATAAACAAATGCCGAATCGTAAGTAGCGCAGGTGGGAACGGTGCTCGAAAGGATCAGGCTATGCCCGTCCTGGTGCTGCAGACCTTCGCCGGCAAGAGTTGTTCTACCAGCAGTGGCGCCCAGTAGGAATCCTTTCCCGCGCGCATCGGCGAACGACCAGATCAGGTCGCCCACGCGCTGGAATCCGAACATGGAGTAAAAGCTAAAGAATGGAATTATCGGCACGTGATAATTGGCGTATGCCGTACCAGCGGCCATGAACGATCCCATCGAACCGGCTTCCGTAATGCCTTCCTCAAGCATTTGCCCGTCTTTTTCCTCGCGGTAATACAGGAGCATACCCTTGTCGTAGGGCTCATATTGCTGCCCCTGGCTGGCGTAGATGCCGACCTGGCGGATGATGGGCTCCATGCCGAAGGTTCGCGCCTCGTCGGGAATGATGGGGACGATGATTTTGCCAATCTTTGGGTCTTTCAGAAGGTGCCGCAGAATGCTGACGAAGCCCATTGTGGTCGAAACACTGCGGTCTTTTGAGCCAGCGAGCCATTCGGCAAAGTCCTCAAGCGGCGGAGCTTCAAACTCAAATTGCCTGGGCTCTCGCGAGGGGAGATAGCCACCGAGTTGGTGCCGGCGTCCCTTTAGATATGCGATTTCGGGGCTGCCATCCGGTGGCCGGAAGGGCGTTCCATCGTGAGCAGCCTGCTCGGGAATAGGGATATCAAACCTCGCGCGAAACGAAGCCAGATCCTTGTCGGTCAGCTTTTTTTCCTGGTGGGTTGCGTTCCGTGCCTCCGCGGAGCCGACACCGAATCCCTTAACTGTGCGGGCGAGGATGACAGTCGGCGAACCGCGATGATTCACAGCGCGCCTGTAGGCGTTATAGACCTTCTGCGGATCATGACCGCCGAGGCGCAGTCGAGCTAGCTGGTCATCGCTAATGTCAGCGACCAATTTCAGGAGCTCGGGATATTTGCCGAAAAACGCCTTCCGGATGTAAGCGCCGCCTTTGATGGCAAAGCTCTGACGCTCACCGTCCACAACCTCGCCCATGCGCCTCACCAGGAGTCCGGATTTGTCGCGCGCGATCAATGCGTCCCATTCACACCCCCAGATCACTTTGAGGACGTTCCAACCAGCGCCACGGAAAGCTGCTTCTAGCTCATCGATGATGTTGCCGTTGCCGCGCACTGGGCCGTCCAAACGCTGGAGGTTGCAATTCACGACAAAGATCAGGTTGTCCAGCTTCTCGCGCGAGGCCAACGTCAGCGAACCCATGGACTCGGGTTCTTCGGTCTCACCATCGCCCACGAACGCCCAGACCTTGCGGGGTGTCTTGACAATGAGGTTGCGACTCTCCAAGTAGCGCATGAAACGAGCCTGATAAATGGCGTGGATCGGCGCAAGTCCCATCGACACAGTCGGGAATTGCCAAAAACTCGGCATCAGCCAAGGATGTGGATAGGATGACAGGCCGGGACTGTCACGCAGCTCGTGACGGAAATTTTGGAGATGTTCTTCGGTAAGCCTTCCCTCCAAGAAGGCCCGCGCGTATACGCCTGGAGAGGCATGACCTTGGAAATAGACGAAATCTCCGGGCTGGTCACCGTAGCGAGCGCGGAAGAAATGATTGAAGCCGACCTCAAAGAGTGTTACGGCTGAAGAATACGTTGAAATGTGGCCGCCAATGCCGGGATCCTTCTTGTTCTGGCAATGCACCATTGCCATGGCATTCCAACGCACTAACGCGTTGATCCGCCGCTCCATGGCGAAGTCGCCAGGATAGCGCTCCTCCTCCGCAACGGGGATGGTGTTCACATATGGGGTATTCAACTGGACTGGCATGTGTACGCCAGCCTGCGTCGCGCGCTGAGAAACTGCTGCGACGAGTTTTGCCGCGCCGTCCCTACCCTCGGCCGCTAACACTTGGTCGAAGGCCTCGATCCACTTCGAGGTCTCGTCGAAGCGGGACTCTGTCTGAACAGCGAGTTTAGCATTCATAACTTTTTCCCTTCGGATCGTCGTGTCGAATTTTCAGCTCTCTGAGATGTCTTGGCGTAGGTGCCCATCCGATTCCGATCCTGGTCATCGGCACTCCACTTCGCCTGGAAGGAAAGCTCTTCAACTGCGCGCTTTCAATTTATCGCGGCCGCATCCTCGACGTTACCCCAAAGACGTACCTTCCAAACTATCGTGAGTTCTACGAGAAGCGCCATAAGTCACGGGATTCAAACTCACGAACTTCTCAATGGTGGTGGTCTTCGGATCCAAGCCGCCAGCGACCACTGAGCAACACAGATCCCGATCTGTGATCATGCCAATGAGCTTGCGCGACTGCTGATCGGCGACAACGGTCACTGAGCCCACATTCTGGTCACGCATGATTTTGGCCACGTTCTGTGCTTTATCGCTCGGTACGCAACATATCGGATCGGGAGTCATGACCTCTCTTACCTTCATAAAACACCTCCTGGCCCTCAGTTTTATGATTGGTCTCGGATTTGTATTTTGTCCACAATTTGCCGCCCCCGGCTCTTCCACCAATCCAGTGAGGTTTCACCGCGTCTCGCGATCCAGCCATTTCTCGATGGGCACCGGACGCCACTCCTCCAGTGCTTGCAACAATTCCGCAGGCGACTGCCGCGCCACCAGAGCCCGGTTCTCTCGGCTTTAGAAACCGCTCCTCGACGGCACGGTCGAACATCGCGAGCAACGGGGAGTAATACCCCAATACGTTCACAACGCCGCAGGGCTTCGCATGCAGGCCGAGTTGCGTCCACGTCAACACCTCGCAGAACTCTTCCAGAGTTTCGAACCCGCCCGGCAACGCGACGAACGCATCCGACAGGTCAGCCATGAGCGCCTTGCGTTCGTGCATGGAGCGCACCACGTGAAGCTTCGTCAGCCCGTTGTGCCCGATCTCGCGTTCCATGAGTCGTTCTGGAATGACTCCAACCGCCTCGCCGCCCACCCTCAGCACCGCGTCGGCGAGCACGCCCATCAAACCCACATTGCCGCCGCCGTAAACGAGCCCGAGGTTGCGACGCACCAGTCTTCGGGGGAACGATGGCAACTCGATCCCGGTATTCGCATGGGATTCCTGCCTTGGGGGGTTAAGGGACACGTAGCAGAACGGCCCTAAAAAACCGCAAAACGGCAGGTTCCGAGGATCGAGTCGGCTAGGAGTGGCGCAAGGGTCGCAGAACCTTTGTGGCCAGTCTGGCGGGCATCCTGAAGGCAGGTCGCGTTCCGCCCAAACGTCCGGAACCAGCTTTATCTCGAAATCGCGCCGCAATTCTATTCTTGCCCTACCCGGAGGAAAGTGTGTGTACCGCCCGTTTCAGACTGTTCGGTCGCCGTTAGAATTTCATGTCTCAGTCGATGGCTTCCGCTTTCCCACTCCGTAGATGCTTTTTTGAGGCTTCAAAGGGTTTGGGCCGTACACCTCTGCAATTAACCTCAAGTGCTCCGGTGATGCAGAATCCCGAATCTCTTTGACTGATGCCACTGTCAGAGAATACCGCTGAGTGACTGGAATCAGTCAGCTTTGAAATTGAGAAAGCACGGAATAGAATTCGGCTGTCGTTTGACGGAGTGTAGCCCCAGATGTCGATCCCAGATTATCAATCCGTGATGCTGCCGCTCTTGAAAGTGGCTGCGGATGGAAAAGAACATCACATCCGAGACGCCATCGACACGCTCGGGAACCAGTTTGGATTGACCGAACAAGAGCGGAAAGAGTTGCTTCCCAGTGGTGTTGACCGC
>QIAR01000426.1:4543-6520 GCA_003225595.1 Acidobacteriota bacterium
TACCTGAAGAAATCTGGGCTGATTGAATATCCGAAGCGAGGGTATTTCAAGGCAACAGAGCGAGGGCAGAACATTATCGCCAAGAAAGTACCGCAGATCGATGTTGCTTTTCTGAAGCAGTATCCTGAATTCGTCGAGTTCTGGGCTGCCAAGAAGCCAGCCACGGCTACGGAAGAGGAGACCGCGTCCGAAAGCCCAGAAGTCTCCAGCGTCACGCCGGAAGAGGCACTCGCCGCTGGATACCTGAAACTCCGAAAGCAGATAGAGTCCGATCTTCTGGCGCGAGTCAAAGAATGTGCGCCAGATTTCTTTGAACGTCTGGTTGTCATGTTGCTAACCACGATGGGGTATGGCGGCTCACTGGCGGACGCCGGACGGGCTATCGGGAAGACGGGCGATGGCGGCGTCGATGGCGTAATCAAGGAGGACAAACTCGGGCTTGACCTGCTCTACATCCAAGCCAAGCGTTGGGACACCGCCACAGTTGGGAGTCCGGAAATCCAGAAATTCGTTGGAGCCCTCTACGGGAAGAAAGCAAAAAAGGGGATATTCATAACGACTTCGACTTTTTCAAAATCCGCCGTAGAGTATGCGGCGGGATTGGAAAGCAAGGTAATTCTGATCGATGGCGCTCAGCTTGCGGAACTCATGTTCGATTACGGAGTCGGTGTTTCAACAGTGAACAGCTACGCGGTTAAACGTATTGACTCCGACTTTTTTAGCGAAGAGGATGAGCCGCTGGGCTTGGCGGAGAAAGCCGCTAAATAGCGTTAGTCCGGGCCGCGCTTTGGTGGGACATCCTCCGCCCGTGGGTGCTCGATATGTGTGTGGACCGACCTTTCTGGGTGGTCGGCAGCGTCCTCTATGCCCTCCACGGCTGCGGCTTCCAAAGCCTGATCGGCGTCGGCGAGTTCTTCAACACTCTCTTCTGAAGCATCCTCTACCGGCGAAAGTCCCTGGGGATCGCCCGATTGTCCGGCGCTGTTCGGCCCGACCTGTCCAGAATCATTTCCAAGTTCATCCGGCCGTGCCTCGTTATCACCCTGTGGTTTCCGCATGAAAACCCCCGCTCACCTCTTGTTTGTTAATTTCTGATTCGTCTGTTGGATGCCAATTGCGGGGGGGTTGGATTCCTACTGATTGTCTTTGAACATCGTGCAAATTCTGCAATATTCCCATACCCACTTTCCTCCCACCATGGTTCCTTTCAATTGGAATCCAGTTGCGACCGGTCTTCGTGGAACAGATCGCGTCCCAACACGACCAGGTCCGCCAGCTTCCGCGACACGATTGAGCCCTTCATCGTTTCTTCGTAAGAGGCATAAGCGCCATTGATGGTTCCGACGCGGATGGCCTCTTCTACCGAGATCTTCTGTTGTGGCCCCCAGGTGGTGCCGTGTGTATCGGCACGACGTGACCTCCGATTGCAGCGCCATCATAGGTACCCGGCGGATAGTCCGAAGCTTGCGTCGGCTGCTACGCAGCTTTCCGCGAGGAGAGATCGGCAGCGCGGCGCAACAACTCCCGAACCGCTTCGTCGGTAGTTTGAGCAAAATTCCGATACCACTGCCCTACTGTCCAGAAGGGCTCAGGTGTCACGGCACAGAACACTCGGTCGACCTCAGCTGCGAATTCCGCACAAGTTGATGGAGCTGCCACGGGCACGGCCACCACAATGTGCGCAGCGTCCTTCTTCCTGATTGCGGCTGCCGCGACTCGCATGGATGATCCCGTAGCCAAACCATCATCGAGGAGAATGACTGTCCGCCCCTGAACCTCGACCGCTGGCCGGCCGTCACGGTACTCGCAGTTCCCGTCTTTCCAGTTCATGTCCTTCTCGCGCTGCTGCTTCGTTGATCGTTTCGGGCGCAATACCGAGACCTTCCACAACTTCTCGATTGAGAACTGTTATTCCTCCCGGCGCCAGAGCTCCCATCGCAAGTTCCTCTTGTCCCGGAACTCCCAGTTTTCTTACGA